>JAJYSI010000511.1 GCA_021793635.1 Bacteroidota bacterium | reverse complement strand
TACGCTTATCCAAACCTTTGAGCATAGAGCCCCCTCCTGCCAAATAGATTCCGGTATTATAAATATCAGCTGCCAACTCCGGTGGGGTTTCAGATAAGGTCTCCATAACGGCATCTTCAATACGCAAAATGGATTTATCTAAAGCCTTTGCCACTTCTTTATAAGACAATTCAACTTGCTTGGGCTTTCCGGTCAATAAATCTCGACCTTGAACGTGCATATTATCCGGTTGCACTTCCAGATCTTCAGTTGCGGCTCCAATTTGGATTTTCACCTTCTCTGCTGTGCGCTCTCCAATAAAGAGGTTGTGTTGCGTACGCAAATAATATATAATGTCATTTGTAAAGACGTCTCCCGCCACTTTCACCGATTTATCACAAACAATTCCGCCTAATGCCAATACAGCAATTTCGGTTGTTCCTCCGCCAATATCCACCACCATATTCCCTTTAGGCTGTTTGATGTCAACCCCGATACCAATAGCTGCTGCCATAGGTTCGTGAATCAAATACACTTCTTTTCCGTTAACGCGCTCCGCACTTTCTTTTACCGCCCTCATCTCGACCTCTGTAATTCCTGACGGGATACAAATAATCATCAACAAAGAAGGTTTAAACAAGCGCTTTTTTAAAGCCGGAATACTCTTTATAAACTGCGTCAACATCTGCTCACTCGCTTCAAAATCTGCAATAACGCCGTCTTTTAAAGGTCTTACGGTTTGAATATCTTTATGGGTTTTCCCCTGCATCATGGCCGCTTCTTTTCCCACTGCCATAATTTTCCCCGTCATGCGGTCTTTAGCCACAATCGAGGGATTATCAACAACGACTTTATCCTTGTGAATAATCAGGGTATTTGCTGTCCCCAAGTCAATTGCTATCGCCTCCGTTAAAAAATCAAAAAAGCCCATATTTATATGCTAAATTGTAGTGACTAACGCACTACTTCAGGTTCATAATTATTAATGTTTAAAGTGTCTTCTTCCCGTAAAAACCATAGCGACATCATGCGCATCACAATAGGCTATACTCTCGTTATCTCTTCTGGAACCACCGGGTTGCAATACAGATTTTATACCTTCTTTATCCGCGATCTCTACACAATCGGGGAAAGGAAAAAATGCATCACTCGCCATCACGGCGCCATTCAAATCAAATTTGAAATGCTTTGCTTTTTCAATTGCATGCTCTAAAGCATCTACACGTGAAGTCTGCCCTACACCACTGGCCACCAACTGTTTGTTTTTTGCCAAAATAATCGTATTAGACTTAGAATGCTTCCCAATTTTTGACGCAAATAGTAAGTCTTCAACAGCTTGCTCCGAAGGCACTTTCTTAGTAACGGTTTCTATATCGCTTTTAGTATCTGTTTCCAGATTTTTATCTTGAACGAGGACGCCGTTTAAACAAGACCTTACGCTTTTTGTTGTCTCAACATCTTTTTTCTGTCTTAAAAGAATACGATTTTTCTTCCCTTTCAAAACTTCCAGCGCTGCATCATCAAAACCGGGGGCTATAACCACCTCACAAAACAATTTGTGAATCTCCTCAGCTGTTGCCAAATCGATTGGCGTATTACTGATCAAAATCCCACCGAATGCAGAAATCGGATCGCCGGCCAAAGCATCTCTATAAGCCTCAAAAAGTGTATCACGCTGTGCTAATCCACAGGCATTGGTGTGCTTTAAAATGGCAAAAGTAGGGGCCTCATTCTTAAATTCATAAATCAAATCAACAGCCGCATCAACATCTTGAAGGTTATTATACGATAATTCCTTACCGTGCAGTTGTTCAAAAACTGCTTCTAAGTCGCCATAAAATTTAGCTTTTTGATGCGGATTTTCACCATATCTCAAGCTTTTACTTCCCGCGTAATTTAAATCAAAATTGTCCGTATCTGCTTCAAAATAATTTCTGATAGCAGTATCATAATAAGAAGAAATTTGAAAAGCTTTAGTCGCAAATCGTCTTTTATCTTCAAGACTGAATTCTCCCTTTCCTGTGGTCAATAATTCTAAAAACTCGGCATAATCTGTCTTTGAAGAAACACAGAAAACATCTTTATAATTTTTAGCGGCAGCACGAATCAAAGAGACACCACCGATATCTATTTTTTCAATAATACCTGCTTCAGAAGCTCCTGACGCAACGGTATCTTCAAACGGATACAAATCGACAATCACAATATCAATGGCAGGGATTTTATATTCCTCGACTTCCTTAACATCACCTGAATTATCGCGACGGCTCAAAATGCCTCCAAAAATTTTAGGATGTAACGTCTTTACGCGTCCGCCCAAAATGGAAGGATAGTCCGTTTCATCTTCTACTCTTTTGACATCAATACCGAGATCGCGGATATATTTTTCTGTACCTCCCGTAGAATATAGCGTCACACCAAGCTTATGCAAAGCTTTTACTATATCATCAATTCCCTCTTTGTTAAAAACAGATATTAAGGCCGATTTTGCCATAGAATTACACTTAAATTACGTTGGATTCCTAAAGTTGCAAAACTACTATTTTATAATGTATTACTCCTTATAAATTCAATTAATTTAATCCCTTTATAAACGATAAAAGAGGGAATATAAATTTCAATTTAATTTCCTCCAAAAATCCCTTATTTTTGGATTTTTATTTTTCCTTTATGACTGAAGATTTAGACAGATACGTCCAAAATATTTCGCAAGACGAGCCGGAGCTTCTGGCTGCTCTCAATCGAGAAACGCATCAGAAAGTTTTACGTCCAAGAATGATTAGCGGGGCTTATCAAGGCCGACTGCTCAGCTTTATTTCCAAACTTATACAACCGAAAAATATCTTGGAAATTGGGACTTTTACCGGTTATTCTGCACTGTGCCTGGCCGAAGGGATTTCTAAAACGGGAGAATTACATACCATCGATAAGAACGAAGAGCTCTTTGATCTC
>JAJYSI010000510.1 GCA_021793635.1 Bacteroidota bacterium | reverse complement strand
CAGGTCTTACGCAGATCGAGCATTACTCTTTCCGAAATAAAATTAAGTACTCTCTGTTCGATTGGAGTAATAACGTTAACCTGCTTGGTTCCGGTGCCGTTGCCGCCAAGCAGCCTGTCTACGAGCGTAAGCGCCAAATCAAGATTTAGCTCAAGTATGCCTTTTATGTCGGTATTCTTTAACTCAAATGTGTACAAGCAGGCAGGGTTAGATACCGATAGGACGTATTCCGAATAATAAATCTGGTCGATTGAAGTTACATTCATTGAGACAATGCATTGAAGCTTTGAAACAAGGAACGAAGCAAAGCTCTCGGCAAAGTTTTCATTAATGTTTCTGATTGTCCGGAGCTGATTTTTTGAAATTCTATTTGGCAGCCGGAAATCGAATAGAACAGCTTCCTTCTCGGTACTTGCCGTCGGCGCCTGTTCTTCGCCGCTCTTTACTTTGTTTAGCAGCTGATCTATTTCTTGCTGTGATAATACTTCTGCCATATTCTAAGTTTGCTTTATTGAATAATGTATTTGCTGAAATAGATATTGTTAATTGCAACGTTCGGCATCAAACGCTTTAGTTCGGTGATGATTTGTGTTTTCATTGTATCCCTGTAGGCGCTGTCGTCAAGCTGGTCAATGCTTTTACTTGAAAGTGTTGAGATGATTGCATCTTTTACCATTGGTTCTCTGGTTTTTATGTCGTTTTCCATTTCCTGTTTTGCAACATCCAGACCCACCGAGGTAAGCAGCAGCCTTTTGCCGTCAGTGTCTGCAGGATTCACAATAATATCATCAATCGAATAAATATATTTTCCGTAATCGACTGCCGGAGTATTATTAGTAGTATTTACCTGTCCGCTGTCTGAGGCAGTACCGGTAGTCTTTACCTGTGCATTGCTTTCAAACTTCTTCATAAGAATGTTTGCGGTAACGAAATAAACAACCACAAGCTGAACTATAAAAACCGGTAACCCGAAAATCAAAATCTTTGAATTAAATGCAGGTTTCTCCGGACTTGGTTTTATATCTTCCGGTTTAATTGTATCTAATTGTTCTTCTTGTAAAGGCATATCTTTCTAAATAATTTTCTCATATTTTACAATTGATATGCCAGTTTAACTGATTATTTATTTTTATAAATATTGCTTAAATGAATAGAAAGAATGGTTATTATTCTACACTTGGTTGTATTTGAATCTATGTATCCGTGTTAAATCTTAAAATTTTATAACAGTATGTTATAATCAAATTGATGATCTTTATTTTATATGATAAATTAAATGCTAAGTTAGCACTTGACTTTATAAATAATCCCGTTAAAGATTGAAAATGTCAGTTAAATAAAATTCATCGACTTTCAATAGCCCGAAATAATTAAGAATAATATGAATCAAAACTTTTTACCGCCGAAAGAGAAAGAAAACAAAACATATTATTTCTCCATTGCTGCAATTGTATTCATTTTTATTTTATTTGAAAGTCTTTTGTACCTAAAAGGATTCTATGCAATTTCTGCTGACGAATCCGGTCATACTTTAGATGCTTACTATTGGTTTATCGGGAAAGGTAATTTTTTTTCAATCTGGCTGCCATTTCAAAAAATAATTTATGCATGTGCATTTCACATTTATCCTGATTTGTTCCTGGTGCCGAGGATTATAAGTCTTTTATTTGGTGTATTTGCTTTATTGGCTTTAATCGATCTGTCTCTCCAATTATTTAATAACAGAACCATATCCATTATTACAGGGTTCTTAGGAATCCTCTTTTTACCTCTTACAATTTTCAGCGTTTTGCCTTTAGCAGAAATCTACTTTTTCTTTTTTACTTTAGCATCACTTACCTTTTATCTCCGCTGGAAAAAACATGAAAGAAATATTTATCTATGGCTTGCAGTTTTATTTTCTGTTATCGGTACAACTACCCGTTATGAAGCCTGGTTATTTACGTTCCACTTCTTTTTATTAATTTCGTCGCAAATATTCAAGCAGAAAAAATCTTTTCAAGATAAAATATTATTAACTGCGGGAATAGCCGTACTGCTTTCCTTTTTTCCGCTCTTTTGGATTTACCTATCCTATTTATCAACAGGGAAAATTGCAGGCTTTATGCTATCGGTTGTTGATAGATATCATCCTCTTTCTTTGTTGAGCCGGCTGCAAAATAATGTATTATACAAATTCCTTATGGTTAATATTCAATCGCTTAATATTATCGGAATAATCTCTTTAATTTATCTTTTTAGAAAAGATTCTTCCATAAAAGAATTTTCAATTCTATTCGTTTCGACATTAATTGTATTTGCTTTTGTAACTTTTATAACTCATGCAATGCCGACTCATAATTTCTGGCGCCTGGCAATGATTTGGAGCCTCTTACTTTTACCCTTCACTTCTCGCTGCATCTATTTTTTAATTGAAAAAGTCCCAAGCATAAAAATAAGCTACACTACTTTTATCCTTTCCTTTATAATCCTAACTTTTTTATTTGGTAGACAAACGATAAGTCACAGCTTTTACAGCTTCATTTCGAAAGATGATTTGAATGTCGGCAGATTTATTAGACAAATCGATAAAGAAAAGAAATCTAATGCATATCTTGAAAGAAGCGGAACATGGGATTATACCAGCGTATTAGTTACTTCAAACCATCCGGATAGAATTATAACAAAACTAAACAGTCTCAACAGTATTTTTTACGATACTCTTTTTGTAAACGATAAACTCAAATCGGAATTAAAAAGCTTAGACATAGATTACTTGATCCTTAATCCTTATACAAAAATATGCCCGGGAAAAACAAAGCTTGATGAAGTAAAAAGATTAACACTCTGGAAAGTCTATAAGATTCAGAATTAGATTTCATCCCAAATAAATTATCATTTGCAGTCTTCATTAATAATATTTTAACAATCTTCTTGACAATAGCTAATTATTAGGCTA
>JAJYSI010000509.1 GCA_021793635.1 Bacteroidota bacterium | reverse complement strand
TTTGTTGTCCTATATTTTAGCTCTTTAAACTCCTTTCTGAATCCGAACGCTGCAAAGATGTATGCAAGTATTGCCAAAAGAGATTGAAGCATGCCGGTTGACTGATATATTGAGTTTACTTCGGTATCCAGACCCGGTTTGGCTAAGGTAACACTGCCTATTTTATTTCCTTGCTTGTTGATCAAGTCGAAAGAATATTTTCTTCCGTCTCGTGTACTTTCACTAAAAGGCGAATAGCCTACTTCAAACTGAGTCTGAAACTTATTTGATAACTCCTTGCTAAAGCTTATCTGAGTGTAATATGGATTTTGAATCGAATACTGTTTTTCAATCGGAACACTGACTACGAAATAAAACAAGTCATTATCGGAAAGCACGGTATCCGTAACGGTAAAGTATGTTATAAGGTCGCCTTGATAAAAATGGCATTGCCCCGCCGGAAATGCCAGCGGAAGAATATCGTTTTGCGGAATTGCTACATTTGTATTCCAGGCAATTAGTTTTCCGTTTGGAGCTAAAACTTCAATAGAATAATTCTCAAACTCATCGGAGTTAACAACTCTTGTTAGCGCTCCGTAAGAATTGTTCTGCGGATTTAGAACTTTCCGCAGCCGCTCCCTCAGCCTCTGATCAAAGTTTAGAAGATTATTTTCTTTTGAATTAAGAATTGAAATAACTGAAGTTTGAATATTTGAAATCTTGTTTGAAAGATCCGACTGCCAGTTATTCTCGGTCTTCTCGACAATTATCGGAGTTACAATCCCGCTAAGGATGATCAGGAACAAAATAAAAAAGACGATAGCAAAATATTTCCTATCGCCTTTTATCTTATTAAAAATCTTAATCGTCATCAATCAATTGTTAACTGAGTTATTTTCCATTTATTGCCTGCCTTCTTCAAGGATATATAAACTTTAGCTTTCCCTTCCTTGCCTTTAAATGAATAGGCATAATCGCCGGTACCAACTACATTTTCATCTTCATCATGTATATTTTGTATACTGAATGAAATAACACGGTAGTTTTTAAAATATCCTTGAAGAACATAATAAGCCTGATTCGAACTGTAGTATCCGTTAACTCCGTTGGAAAGACTTAAATACATCTGTGAACTAAAAAAATTTGAAATTGCCGAGACTTTGCCCGTTGCAATCCCTTCTTCAATCTTCTTAAAAACTAATGAGGCTGTTTGCTGGTTTTGTTTACTGTCTGCGGTACCGGAGATAGATTTATCAGCGGAAAATCCGGGAACAGATACTACTTCAATTAAACAAAATAGGACTAATATTTTAAGCAATTTATTCATCCGTTTTTTGAAGACTAATTTATAAAATATTATAACACAAGTCTACAAATTGATTTTAATAAAGCATAGCGCAAAAAGCAATGGGCATTGTGCCGCTTTGTGAAATGCACTGTGCTCTTTGCCCATAATTTTATATTTCTTTCTGTCTCCCACCAAATTAATGATCGATAAATTCATTACTCAATAAACCGGGGAAAAAAAGAGGTCAGAAGTCAGTGATGATGCGCGACCTCCGACTTCTGATCTCTATTTCCATTTTTCGCAAAACTTAACTATAAAGTTTTATACTCGGTACTTTCTACTAACTCTATTGCCTATTTAATGTCTTGGGATTAAGTGTACCTCTAACTGCCGGATGAGCTTTTGGTTTAAGCTGGGTGTTACCGGCAACAGTTTGGAATGCCCAATCAAAAACTACTCTTTCGTTTGTAATGTTAGAAACCCTAACCTTCGCATAATGATTATCCCAAGTCCAGATTACATAAGTATGCCCTACAACAGCAATCGCATCCTTAGTAGTTGACCACCCGCTGGTTGGTGCATAAGGGATATCATAAATATCCGTAGTGGGTCCCATATCTTGGATATCGCTGTCGCTCCAAACATCTAAATAAAATGTTCCGTTATAGTTTTCAAAAAAGAAATCCGAAGACTTATCATCGTACGGAACTGCCGTGTAGGTTGTAAATGAAAATCCTCCGGTATTAGGAAAATTTCTATAATCATTAATCGAGGCGTTAAAACCTTCAGGGCGCGGTGTAGCGCTTATGTTCTCATAGCTTAATTCACTTTCATTGCCGTTATAATCATATGCGGTTACCGCATAATAATAAGTATCTCCATTCTTTGCACCGTAGTCGGTGTAATAAGTATTCGGGGTTGAACCGAGAAGAGTATATTTACCATCATAGCTGTAAGCATAATAAACATTGTAACCTGCTACATCTCTTTCTTGATTTGGATTCCATGACAAATCAACTCTGTTATCACCATTCATTACTTGCAAGCCGGTTGGCGGAGCCGGTGGAGTAGTATCTATCTGATCAAATGAATGTCTGCCGCAAGCTGCAAATAAAAATATTGATAATGTAGCTATTGTATAAAATATTTTCTTTTTCATTTTAGCACCTATATGTTGAGTTAAAATAAGGATGCCAAAATTAATGCCAGAAATTTCCTTTCGCTTGTAACAAATTTTTGAAACATTACTCTCTAGTTTGTACATTTTTATATACAAGCTGTTCAACTTAGACTATTCTCTTACCTTTCACTTTTCCCAATTCACTTTTCACTTTTTCTTTTCAGAATTAAATACTCTATTATATAAGAGGAATTCCTTGAACCAGGGCGAAAAAAGAAATGTGGAATCATAAATGCCCCGCCTCCGTTTTCAGCCGCCTGAACCGGTAACCTTAAAAAATTTCCCAGACTGACAGCGTTTCCTGCAACTGCTAGTATCAGCTCAATTTTATTAACTTATTTTGCCCATTTTCTATTCTGTAAAACCATACCTACTTTTTTCTATTTGTAAGTTTTATACTAAAATTCCGTAATAGTTTTCAATTTTACTCCAGGATTTTGAATTATTATTTCAATAAAAACAATAAAATCATTTTAATTGAAAATAAATTTC
>JAJYSI010000508.1 GCA_021793635.1 Bacteroidota bacterium | reverse complement strand
GGTCCGGGATATCTTCCTTCTAAATTGAATTCAGTTACTTCATTAAGAAAGACAATATCGTCTTTATTTAACAACAAATTCGACTCATGATATAATTTAATAAGGCTATGAGTCTTTGGCGGAGTCTTATTCTCGTTATTTTTTACCCACTGTGCTTTAAGAATCTTCTCCAAAGCCAAATGCCCGACAAACAGAGCCCAGTCATATTTGCCCGCCATATAAATACCTTGCATGGCGTCCAGATCGTGCTCTGCGGTTTTTACCCAGTATTCTATATGTTCTTCTTTTGTCAACTTAGCTTTTTAATATTTTTCACTCGTCCAAATGATTTACTTTTGTATAATTTACAACTTAGAATATTATTAAACAAGCATTTAAACAAATGTCACGTCTAATTTTTATATCGCCTTCTATGCGGAATCGAAGTCCCTGGCGCCGGTCTTATAAATTCATAAACTCTCCACGCACAGCTATTTCTACTTAGATGAAAAGAAATTATTATTTATACCCCACCACCGTAATACTGAAAATGCCTTTTAGGTTTTGCTTATATTCTTTCATCCCTTGCCCGGTTAAATATTCTTTCAACAAATCTTCCGGCAGATTTAGGCTCTTAGTCTTTTTTATTTCTACATCCTTAAATCCGGCACCTTCGATGATTTTAAGATATTCTTCTTTCTGCAAAGCACCTGATACACAGCCGGCATACATCTCAGCAGATTTTTTTAATTCATCCGTCATTTCTCCCTGCACAACTACGTCAGATACACAAAAATGAGCGCCGGGTTTTAATATGCGGTAAATCTCGGAGAACGCTTTTCTTTTATCCGGCACTAAGTTTAATACACAATTGCTTACTACAACATCCGCTGTATGATTTTCAAATGGCATCTGCTCTATTTCGCCTAAATGAAATTCGACATTCTTATAACCAAGTTTTATTTTATTGGAATTTGCTTTTTCAATCATCTCTTCTGTCATATCGAGTCCGATTACTCTTCCTTCGTCTCCGACAATTGATCGAGCAATAAAAACATCATTGCCTGCACCGCTTCCCAGGTCTACTACAGTATCCCCTTTTTTAATTCCGGCATATTCCGTCGGCAGACCGCAGCCAAGCCCGAGGTCTGCATCGGGGACATATCCATTCAGATTAGAATAATCATCTTGAAAAACTGTGTAGTCATTTTTATCCGGAGTGCAACAACTGGTGGGACCGCAGCAACCGGAGCTGTTTGCGCTTCTTGCTATTTCAGCATATTTGTTTTTTACTACCAATTTGATTTCTTCTGGTGTGTTCATGTTTTATTCCTTCCTTTAATTTTCAGCAGTTACATATTATTGAATATAATTTATCCATCTCTTTCTTTGCTTTGGTAAGAGTTTTATTATTGATGCAGTAGCATACTTTTGGTCCGTCTATCTCACCTTCGATTAATCCAACTCGCTTTAATTCTTTAAGGTGCTGTGAAACTGTCGATTGAGACAAAGGGAGCTGCTCTACAATATTCCCGACCATGCACGCATTCATTGAAGTTAATATCTTCAGAATTCTAATCCTTGCCGGATGAGCTAATGCCTTGGCAATATCCGCCAGCCACATATCTTCCTTCGTAAATTCTTCTTTCTTTGAAAAAGCCATTTTATAATCTCCTCAATCGTTCATCGTAAATATACGATGAATTTTCACTTTATGTCAATAGAAATTATTTTTCTCTATGTTTCGATGGAAATATCATCATCGTATTCCAAATAATTTTTCTTTAAGCCCTCTTGACTTTATAATTTAATTCTGTATTTTAGTAAGTAAGTGATTACAATATTATTTATGAGCTGATGAAATGGCTAAAGAATCAACCGAAATAAGGCAAGTACAAATTAAAAAGGCAGTACTCGAAATTATTGCAGACGAAGGACTGCATAATATCTCCACCAGAAATCTCGCTAAAAAAATTGGTCTTACTGAAGGCGCAATATTCCGTCACTTCACTACGAAAAGAGATATTGTAAAAGGAATAATGGATGATGTCGCCCAAGATTTAATCGGCTCTTTAAGAAACATTGTCCTTAAGCCGGAGAAAGCAGAGACAAAGCTTTTCAATTATTTATGCCGTAACGTCACTTATCTAAAAGAAAATAGGGGCATTACTATACTTCTTTTTTCGGAAGCAGCTCATCTTGGGGATAAAGAACTGAAAGAAAAATTAAACCAAATTTTATCCGAGCAAAAGCAATTCATAATTAAAATCGTTAAGGATGGAATATCCGATGGTGTTTGGGATAAAAATGTTAATCCTGAAGACCTCGCTGAAATTTATATGGGCATTCCAATCACATTCAATATAGAACTGATATTAAACAAAAGCGGCTTTAATGTAGACAACTTCTGTAAAAGAATGTTCACTTTGATTTTGAAGATATTAAAAAAATAAAAAATTTTAACCAATTATGTAAGTAATTGTTTACTTATGAATATAGAAAGGAACAAAACAATGTCGAACATTGAAAAATCTCAGTCAATAAAATTTAATTTACCGGAATGGACATTTGAATTTCACGGACACAGATGCCCCTTTATGCCAATCGGTTTTAGAATGGGAACGCTGGCATTAGAGAAACTTGGCGTAGACAAAAGCTTAGACCATCAGATGCACGTATTTTCGGAAATGGGCATAGGTCATCCTCAAGGCTGCATGCAGGACGGAATTATGTCTGCGACCGGCGCAACCTTTGGAAAAGGAATGATTGAAAAATTAAACTACGGAAAAGTTGCTGCCGCCTTTTGGTACCCCGGAAAAAAGGATGCGGTTAGAATATTTCTTAAAAATGAATTCCAGGACAAGCTTGCACCGCACGAATTTTTTAAATACCGCAAACAAGGAATCGAGCCTTCCGGAATTCCGGAGGATGTAAGAAAAGATATTATCGATATAGTTCAC
>JAJYSI010000507.1 GCA_021793635.1 Bacteroidota bacterium | reverse complement strand
CCGATCTTCAGAGATTCGGCAAGAGATTTTGCTCAAGCCGAAATTGCACCTTCCTCCATTGAGCGGGATATCAAGGGTGAATTCCCCGCAGACATAATCAAGAAATTAGGCGAACTTGGTTTTATGGGAATGATGGTTCCTCCCGAATATGGAGGCGCCGGTCTGGATACCATAAGTTACGTGCTTGCAATGATTGAGGTATCCAAAGTTGATGCGAGCGTTGGTGTTATTATGTCCGTTAATAATTCGCTTGTCTGTTACGGACTTGAGAAATACGGTACTGATTACATAAAGGAGAAATATTTAACTCCGCTTGCGAAAGGCGAGAAGCTTGGCGCATTTGCACTATCGGAACCTGAAGCCGGCAGCGATGCAACACATCAAAAAACAACTGCAGATAAGCAAGGCGATTGTTTTGTAATCAACGGAATTAAAAATTGGATAACCAACGGTCAATCGGCTGATTATGTTTTGTTAATGGCAGCAACAGATAAATCAAAAGCTCATCATGGCATTTCAACAATTTTGGTTGAAAAAGGAACGCCGGGATTTGATTATGGAAAAAAAGAAGACAAGCTTGGGATTAGAAGCTCGGATACTTCTTCTTTAACTTTTACAAACTGCTGCGTGCCTCTTTCAAATTTAGTTTGGGAAGAAGGTAAAGGCTTTAACTTTGCGATGAATACTTTGAACGGCGGGCGTATTGGAATTGCTGCGCAGGCAGTAGGAATTGCAGAAGCTTCGCTTGATGCTGCACTAAAATATTCTAAAGAAAGAAAAGCTTTCGGTCAGCATATTTCGGATTTCCAGGCAATACAATTTAAACTGGCGGATATGTCGGTTAAAGTAGATGCAGCAAAGCTTCTAACACTAAAAGCAGCCTCGTTGAAAGACGCAGGTAAAAAATATTTTAAGGAAGCAGCGATGGCAAAACTTTACGCTTCTAAGATTGCAGTTGAATGTGCACTTGAAGCTGTTCAAATTCATGGCGGCTATGGTTATGTAAGAGAATATCTTGTTGAGCGGTACCTGCGCGATGCTAAAATAACCGAGATTTATGAAGGTACAAATGAAATCCAGCGGATTGTAATTGCCCGGGCACTGATGGATGGGTATTAGTATCACTGGTATAACGGTATAGAGGTATATAGTTAGCTTCCATATACCTTTATACCCGTATAACCTTGCCCAAAATATTATTTATAATTTTTAGAATGAAAATAGTTTTTATAATTCTGATTTTATCATCAACATATCTCTGGGCGCAGACTGATTGGGTAAAATGGGGAAAAGCAGATTATTCATATCAGCAGAAAGATCCTTCTTCACAAAGAAATTATTCAATTGATTCCCAAAACATCGGAAGAGCAGCATTAAAAACTGCCGCCGATGCTTACTGGATTTTAATATCAGATGTTGACGGAGATAATTGTTCGTTCAGCCCAACTTGCTCAAACTTCTTTGTTCAGTCGGTTGAAAAAACAAATATTGTTCAAGGTACGCTGATGTTCTTCGATAGATTTACGAGAGACATGGATATTTTCGGCAAGCTTGGTCAGTATCCGCGCGTACCGGACGGGCATTTTTATGATCCGATTACACTTTATACTTTAAACCCGGGAAAGATTAAGTACATTCCTCCACCAGCAGTAATAAATAATGAATGAAGAAATTAATTATTTTTTTATTTCTACTTACTTCATTCTCCTTTGCACAAGAAAAAAATCCATCAGGAAATATTGATTTATTTTCTCCTCCAAACATCAAAATATTCGGCGACTATCTTTACTGTCAAAAAGATTATCTAAGAGCTATCGGAGAATACCAGCGTTATCTATCTTTGGTTTCAAATGATACGATTGAATTTAAGATAGCTCTTGCTTATTCCGGAATGGGTGACTTTAATAAAGCCGAAGAAAAGTTTGAACAAATAAAATCTAATTCTCCGTTCTATTCGGATGCGAAGCTGGAAGAAATAAAATCGTTATTCCAAGCCGGAGACTTTATTGAATTCAGAAATTATTTTAAAAAAGACTCAACCGGATTTAACAAAGCGAATTCACTTTATTATTTTTCTTTTTTTCTAACAAACGACTCTTTACCATCTGAACAAAAATTTTTAGATGCATTTCCAAAGGAAGATTTGGTTAAAGTTAAAAAGTTTTATGAATGGAAAAAGAATCCGCCGGAAAAGAGTCCGGTGGCAGCAGCAATATTGTCGGCAATAATTCCCGGTGCCGGAAAATTTTATACTCATAAATATGCTGATGGAATCTGGGCATTTATTGCTTCGGTAGGGTTTGCATATTTGTCTTATGATAATTTTCATGCAAAGCATAATTTCCGCGGATGGCTGTTCGGCGGTTTAGCTGCAGGCTTTTATGCCGGAAATATTTACGGAGCGGCTGCTTCAGCCCAAATTTACAATGCTAAGATTCATTTTGATTTTGTGAATGATTTGAAATCTTTTTTAACTGCACGGAATTATTTCCTTCCAATTTTTAATTTCTGCAAGTAAATGAAAAACAAATCCCAAAATATTTTTATTCTTACTTTATTCGTTCTTCTTTCAGGAAATTCTTTTGCGCAGGAATTTCTTCAAAATCAATTTAAATACGCCGATAGTCTTTATAAGAGCCAGCAATACTTCGATGCAATTACTGAGTTTAAAAGACTTTTATTTTTTGATCAAACCGGGAAGTATAAGTTCGAGGCTAATGAAATGATAGGCTTGTCATACAAGCAAGGTGCAAAGTTTTCTGATGCAATTTTATATTTTACCTTAGCTGAAATGAATGCCCGGAACAATGAGGAGCTTTTAGAGTCTAAACTTCAAATAATTCGCTGCAATATTCTCAGGCGGACAACTTCCCATGCAATTGATCTGCTTGATTCGATTGAGAAGGATAAAAGATTCTTAAGCAAAGAAGAGGAAATATAT
>JAJYSI010000506.1 GCA_021793635.1 Bacteroidota bacterium | reverse complement strand
CCCTCAACTCGGTAAGCCACCAAGCTACTTAACAGAAAACAAAGTAAATACTTTTAAAACCGGTTTCTTTTTAAAATCAGCAAAAAACCAACTTGAGAAAAAACCTGAATCGGCAAATAGATTGCTGAACGAATTTTCAGATATTTTTGAAGGGAATGATTTTTCAATGGGTAAAAAAGTATTTTTCGGTGGAAGATTAATTGATGGGAAAGGTAATTGTATTGAGAATTCAGCGGTAGTAATTGATGGAGAAACAATTATTGCTGTTGGGGAAAAAGATAAGATTCATCTTCCAGCGGATGCAGAAAAAATTGATATTTCAGGGAAAACCATTATGCCTGGTTTAATAGATGCCCATTTGCATGTAATTGGTACAAAAAGCTTGAATTTGGCTCAAGCTGCACTCGAGCCTCGTGAAATACAAATGGGACGAGCCTTAAAGGACGTTGGCAAACTGATTGATGCTGGTTTTACATCTGTACGTGATGTAGGTAGTCCAGTAGCTGTTTATATTAAACAATTAATTAAAGAAGGAGTATATACAGGTCCGCGCATAAAAACGTCACATTTAATGTTAAGTCAGACAGCAGGACACGGAGATATGCATATGCTCCCTCCTACATTTAATTTATTTAAAGTATGTGATGGACCTGATGAGTGTCGGAAAGCGGCACGTGAACAGTTTCGTGCTGGAGCTGACTTCATTAAAATTAGTTCTTCTGGTGGCGTTCTATCGGAAAAAGATGACCCACGTTCTCCGCAGTTTACAGTGGAGGAAATAGAAGCAATGGTTTATGAAGCGGAAGCAGTCGGATCTTATGTTGCTGCACATGCTCAAAGTACGCAAGGAATTAAAAATGCTTTAAAAGCAGGAGTCAAAACAATTGAACATGGGATTTTAATCGATGATGAAGGAATTGAAATGATGCTTGATAGAGATGCTTATCTCGTTCCAACATTTTCAATTGTCAAAAGAATCGTTCAACAAGGTCATTTATATGGGGTTCCAGAATTTGGATTGAAGAAAGCGAAAAATTACTACGAAATTCATAAAGAAAATGTTCACAAGGCATATAAAGCTGGTGTGAAAATAGCTTCTGCCACTGACTTTTTAGGTTGTAAACCAGTGGAACACGGCGGAAATGCTGAGGAACTACAAATTTTAGTAAATGAGCTTGGCTTTAGTACAATGGAAGCGATTGAGAGTGCTACACAACAAGCTGCAAATGCATTAGACATTGGGAATGAAGTTGGCTCAATTGAAAAAGGAAAGCTTGCTGATATAATCATCGTAAATGGAAATCCACTGGAAAATATCGACGTACTGGTTAATACAGCGAATATCGAAAAGGTACTTGTTGGTGGCGAATTACTAAAAAATAAGTCTAATTAACAAGTAGCACGACCCTTTTTCGTAGAAAAGGGTCGTCTTAACAGAATCTACTTATACACCATTTGTTTGCACATAAAAAGGAGTAATGAAAATGTTAGATGAACCAATTTTTGCAGCTTTATTTATTTTTGCATTACTAGTACTTGGAGAAGTTATTTCAATCGCTACCCGTGCCAGAGTACCGATGTTATTTGTCGTTTTCTTCGGTTATTTAATTGCCCTTTGGACAGGCATTTTTCCTAATGATATAGTTGAGCGAACTTCCTTTTCTACATTTGGAGCATTAATGGTTGCCCCATTAATTGTTCATATGGGAACGCTCATTCCTCTAAATATAATGAAACAACAATATAAAGCTGTTTTTATTTCCTTATTCGGAGTTGTTATTACAACAGTGACGCTTTTACTTATTATCTCACCGATATTAGGATATGAAACAGCTGTTTCCAGTGCTGGTCCGTTAACAGGTGGCTTAATTGCTTTCATTATCACATCAGAAAAATTGCAAGCTCTTGGTTTAACGACACTGATTGTTATCCCAGCATTAGTGTTAGCTACCCAAAGCTTGGTCGGTTTACCACTTGCGACAAATTTATTAAAACGCTATGCATATAAAATTCGCGATCATGCTCCAACTTCGCAAGCTAATAATGACATCCAAGAGAATAGTTCAGTTGAAGGTAAAAAAAGGAAACAATGGATTAGTGACCGATTTGCTACACCAATTGTCTTACTATTTCAATTATTTTTCGGTGGTGCCTTAGCTGTTTTGCTAGGGAAATGGACAGGGATTAACTTTAGTTTATGGGCGTTAGCAGTTGGATTTTTCGGTATGTATATCGGCTTTTACCGCGACAAAATGATGGTAAGAGCAAACTCTTTTGGCATCGCGATGGCAGGACTTATTTTTTATATTCTCCCATCAATGAATGATGTTACTTTTAAAAAGTTTATTACTCATCTTCCAAGTATTTTTCTTATTCTCGCTATTGGAGCAATAGGAATTATTGTCGGTGGATATATCGGTTCGAAGATCTTTAAGTGGGACCCATTCCTAGGCATACCCGTAGCATTAACGGCGATGTTTGGATTTCCGGGTGATTATATTATTTGTGAAGAAGTGAGCCGAACAGTTGGCAGGAATGAAGCAGAAAGCAAATATATTTTTCAGCAAATTATTTCTCCTTTATTAATAGGTGGCTTTACAACAGTAACAGTTGCATCAATTGTTGTTGCGAGTATTTTGATGGAAACATTATAAAATAGATATGGATTGCTTTACAGTTGATAACTGAATAATTCGAATGATCAAAAACCCGAAGCTTCCCCTTTTATAAGGTTGGGTTATGATTAAAAAGTACTAAGGTTATCACCTTCTTTTCTATTGATTGCGATCATTTCTTAGCATAACCCTTTCATTTTGTTATAATAGTAGAGTAATAAACAATTGAAAATAACATACCGAAAAAATGTAGGGGAACCAGTGTTGCTGGTTGAGAATGTCTCCATCAGAGGCAAACCCTTTGAACCTGACCTGGCTCATACCAGC
>JAJYSI010000505.1 GCA_021793635.1 Bacteroidota bacterium | reverse complement strand
ATCGGAAAAAAGAATTTCGGTTTTGTTAGCTCTTATTCTAAATTGCTCATGCGGTTTAACTCCGCCTTTAGGAGACATGAACGGAGGATTAGCAAGAATGCAATCGTATTTATCGTTCCATCTATTTGTATAAGTAAGACTATCGTAATCATGAATAGACGGATTGGGGAAATTATGAAGATACATATTAACTTGAGACAATCGTACCATTAAAGGGGTATTATCATAACCTTCAATTCTTTTAGAGAGCTTACTTTTTTGAGCGGCTAAGAGTTTATCGCCCCAATGAATTCCGTTGCTTTCAAGAACTTGGTTATTAAGACTAACGCGATAATTCTCGTAACCAGTTGTGTATTTGCGTAAAATATGTTTATAAGCAGAGATAAGGAAGCCGGAAGTACCACACGCAGGATCCAGAATTTTATCATCTTTATCAGGATCAACAACTTCAACTATGAAATCAATGATATTACGCGGAGTACGGAATTGTCCATTCTCGCCCTGAGCGCCCATAGTATTAAGGAGATATTCAAAGGCATTGCCGAGTTCTTCGGAGTTATCATAAGAGAAGTAATTTATTTCATCGAGAAAAAGTTTGAACACTCTGCCGTCGCGGAACTTAAGGAAGGTATTTCTGAAAATGCTTCTGAAAAATTCGAGAAGATGAGGGGCTTTAGAAAATTCTTCAAGAGCCTTGACAAATAATTGAACTCTCTGCTCTCCGCTTAATTGATTACTCATTAATTTTTGCCATGAGAATTCTTTTAAGCTATTAATGAAAAATGAAGGGTTGCCTTTCAATTGGCGGCTTTGCTCATCCATATCGTCCATGAACTTATAAATAAGAGCGATAGTAATTAGCTCGACTTGATCGGTAGGTAAAGGAAGTACACCTACAAGGATGTTGCGGCAATTATCAATTTTCTTTTTAGTTTCTTTATTAAGCATCTTTTACAAAGGGAGAAATTTATTTATAGGCACATTATCTTTAATATAATTCAAAGTAAGAGCGATTTGATCCTGACCAAGCACCTGTAAATCTTTTATATTGATCCTTGAATCTGTAGCAAAATAAGCATATTCTTTTTTATCTAAGATTGGGCGGATATCATCAAAGAGACAATAAGTTTTGAAAAGGGTTTTAAGCTCATAATATTTGGAACCGTCCACGCCTTCAGTTGAGAGAAATCTTTCGAAGTAATCATCAGCAATATCATCACGAGATTTGAAGTGATCCAGCCTGCCAAGGGCTTTAAGAATTATTTCGCGAAGGGACAATCTTCTATCGACGCCGTAAGCTTCCTGTAGCTTTTCCCGGTTCCAGAATTCTTTAGGTTTATTAAATATTTTTGTTTTGACAAAGTCTTCAATAACATCCCATTCTTCTTCGTTAGCGGCAAAGACAAGATCGGGGTTTTTTTGAATTTCTTCTTTAGTCGTCGTTTCAAAATTCTTCGAGAAAGCCTCACGATCTATCCGCATACCATCGAGACCAATTTGTTCTTCTTTGAATTTTTTTATTTCATCAGGGCCGGTGTAAGTATATTTAAGGGGTGGAGGTTGAGGAGGAATTGGTCCTTTCCCATCCGAAGGTTCAGAAAGAGGAATTTCCTCATCATAATTAAATTCATATTCGAAGAAATCGCAATTGGCAAAAAAGTCAAATAGGTAAAAATTATCTTTTGATTTTATTATTTTAGAATGACCCGAATCATAAGAAAAATCATAAAGCCGTGTACCTCTTCCCTTTATTTGGATAAAGAGAGTGGGTGAAAAAATGGGGCGGGCAAGAACGACATTAAGAATATCCTGGCAATCGTATCCGGTTGTCATCATTCCGACAGTAACGCAAACGCGTGTTTTGCAGGACTTATAGTCAATTAGCTCAGGTTTAAACCGTGTAAGACCATTTAAATTATTATTGGAGAAATCAATTGTCATACTTTGGGCAGTTGGAATATTGGAAGTTACCTGGACAGCAAAATCAGAATTATATTTCCCGGGGTACAGTTTTTCTATTTCATCATTAAGGAGTTTGACAAGTTTTTCAGCATGTTTACGTCTTACGGCAAAGAAAATTGTTTTGCCAATTTCGCCGGTAATAGGATCCCGTTTAGCGTGATTTAGAAAAGCCTTTACAAAAGAAGCATTTGTTTCAGGAGAGAAGAATTTTTTTTCAAAATCTTCTTTGAAAAAAGACTCCTGATCTTCTTTATGGGTGTCATCATCGGAACCTGTTTCATCAAGATTTTCTTCACGGAAAAGTTTAGAACTCCATCCTTCCTCGCTAAGAAGTTTAGTAGTAACATTTGTACGAGCATCTATTTTGTGAGGATTAACGAGATAGGGCGGTTGATGCGTAACTGCATCGACAATGCTAAAGCTAAAAGTCGGTTCACCGTTCTTACATCCAAAAGTATCGTAGGTATCAAGTAGTAATCTTTTTTCAAGCTGTCGGGGATCGTCTTCACTCATTTCATTGATATCAACGCCTTTCAAATAATTTTTAGGAGTTGCAGTTAAGCCAAGTTTTGAACCAATGAAATACTCAAATATTACTCTATTATTTCCACTTATTGTTCTATGGGCTTCATCGGAAATTATTAGCTGAAAATCGTTAGGAGAAAATTCAGATAGATAGCGATTATTATAAGAGAGGCTTTGAATTGTAGTAATTACAATTTGGGCTGTAGACCATTCGTGTTTATTCTCTTTATACACGACAGAATTAATGCTATCGGAACTAAGATAGGCAAAGAAATTCTTATAAGCCTGGCTTTCAAGTTCAAGGCGATCAACAAGAAATAAAACGCGATCGGCATTACCGGAACGGATAAACATTTTAATAATGGCGGCAGAGAGAAGAGTTTTACCGGTGCCGGTTGCCATTTCCAACAGGAACCTTCTTTTACCTTTAGAATAATCCTTTTTAATGATATCGACA
>JAJYSI010000504.1 GCA_021793635.1 Bacteroidota bacterium | reverse complement strand
AGGAAAATCGTGTTGAATTATTCTAAAAAGAATAACAATGAATACCACCACAAAACCCCTCCAAATCACCCGTATAAGATTCCCCGACATTCAACTCAAAACCCGTGATGCCCACAAACTCCGTGGTTATTTCGGGAATCTATTTAGAGAACACTCCCCCCTACTCCACAATCATTATGATAGCGGGCAGTTGCGATATCGTTATCCATTGATTCAATATAAAGTGATTGATAAAGTGCCAATGCTCATTGGAATTGAAGAAGGCGCCGAACTCCTGCCTCAACTTTTTCTAAAAATCAAAGATTTGGATATCGACGGCAAAATCTATTCGGTAAATGCCAAAAATATTCAAACCGGACAAGAAGCAGTTGGTTTTTCCAAAGAATTAATAGCATATAAATTTCAAACCTTATGGATGGCTTTAAATCAAAAAAATCATCAAAAATATGTTCAATTAAAGACTAAAGAAGAAAAGGATAAGCTGCTAAACCGACTTATTATTGGAAATATCTTAGGATTTTATAGTAATATTAAACTACAATTAGCTCCCGAAGAACGTCTTTTTGCTAAAGTGAATGTTCAGGAAAAATCAACTAAGTTTAAAGGTAACGAGATGCTGGCATTTTCGGGAAGCATAGTAGTTAATGCCCTACTGCCAAATGCTATCGGTTTGGGAAAGTCAGTTTCCCGAGGTTTTGGAACAGTTGAAAAATGAATCAATGACCCCATTGCATCACCAAGCCGTAACTTTTTATAAAAAGCATTTCATAAGAATGCTTATAAATAAAAGCAATATGAAACGTTTACGTAAAATTTCAGAAAAACGTGTAGGCAGTGTTTCTGCTGATCTCATTCGCTATCTGTATCATGAAATAGACTGGAAGCAACGTCTTATTTTGATTAGAGGAGCACGGGGGGCTGGAAAAACGACCCTTTTACTTCAGCGATTAAAAGCTTTAGATCAAGAAGGAATCTATTTTAGCTTAGATGATTTTTATTTTGAATCGAATCGTTTATTACTTACGATAGAGCATTTGTACAATCAAGGAACCCGCTATTTCTTTTTAGATGAGTTGCACCAGTATCTACATTGGTCTATAGACCTTAAAAACCTGTATGACCATTACCCGGATATTTATATCGTTGGTACCGGTTCTTCAGTATTGCAAATCGACAAAGGAAAAGCAGATCTTTCACGGCGTGCAACTACTTACCATTTAAATGGTTTATCTTTCCGAGAGTTTCTTATATTCGAAAAAGGAATAAATTTCAATCCGATTCCCCTTACAGAAATCCTACAAAATCATACTGATCATTCAGCTATTATTAATGACCAAGTTGATGTACTGCCCATGTTTAAGGAGTATTTGAATTATGGTGTATATCCGTTTTTTAAATCTCATAAATCGACCTATCATCAAAAATTTCAACAAATTATTCAACTGACTACTGAAATTGATATTCCTGCTGTTGAAAACATTAATTATGCCACCATTCGGGGAATGAATCAATTGTTATATGTGTTGAGTCAAATCGTTCCTTATACTCCTAATATTCAAAAGTTGGCTGATAAGATCGGTGTTCCCCGAAATTCCATTTTGAGATCATTAGATTTACTTCAAAAAGGCGGACTGTTAAATTTATTGTATATGGAAAATAAAGGAATCCCTCAAGCCTTTATTGCCGCCGATGGGCTCAGAAACGGCTCAAAAAACAAAATCCCACTTTGGTTATTTGGCTTTCTTTATTAAAGTCTAAAATCAATAAAATTCATTATATTCAAACATATAAAAAAGAGATTGCAGATATTCATCAATACATATGGCACCTATGTCCACGTCAAGGACGAAATGTTTAAAATCAGAGTTCCTGAGGAGGATAAAAAATCTAACCGTATAAACCATATTGCGGCACATAAGGTTACTTCTTTTGTAATGAGCAAAGGTGCCGCTTTGAGTACTGATGCTATTGCCTTGGCACTTAAACATAATATTGATATTGTGGTGGTTGATAATCTCGGCCATCCGATGGGGCGATTTTGGCATAGCAAACTGGGGAGTACGGCCAAAATTAGAAAAGCACAATTAGAAGCTTCGCTCAATGAGATTGGTTTAAGACAGGTGAAGAGTTGGTTGACTCAAAAATTAGAGAATCAGGCTGATTTTCTTCAGGACTTGAGAAAACATCGCAAAAAATTACATGATTTCTTAGACGAAAAAAGCAATGCAATTATTAAATTTAGAGAAAAAATCCAAGCTGCTGATGCTAAGAATATTAATGAAATAGCTGATAGTTTCCGGGGCTGGGAAGGATCTGCAGCACGACAATATTTTGAAGCACTCTCTAAATGTATGCCTGAAGCATTTGCTTTTAAAGGAAGAAGTTTTCGTCCGGCTAACGATGAATTTAATGCCATGCTAAATTATGCATATGGAATTTTGTACAGCCGAATAGAACGTGCTCTGATGTTAGCCGGATTAGATCCGTATATCGGATTTATGCATCGCGACGACTATAACACGAAAAGTTTGGTTTTTGATTATATAGAACCTTATAGAATCTACGCAGAACGTTTTGTATTTCGACTTTTTACAGGGAAAAAGATTAATAAAACATACTTTGAAAAACTAACCAATGGATATTCACTCAATAAAGAAGGTAAAGAATTCTTTGTAAGTCCATATTTGGAATATTTGGACAGTGACAAAATCCGATATAAAGGTAAGTTACAAACTCGGATGAATGCTGTTCAACTGGAAGCGCATCGGTTTGCCAATAGTTTAATTGAAAAATGAAATGTGGTGGAATGGTTGAAAAGAATAACTGAGTGGTCGAATGAACCAATGAATCATTTAAACACCAAGCCCTCGAATTATGATTATTTGGGTATTGTACGACATTAAGAATGACAAAGCACGAGCTTATATTTCCAAAGCTTGTGAGAAAGTG
>JAJYSI010000503.1 GCA_021793635.1 Bacteroidota bacterium | reverse complement strand
GTCTTTACTCTTGATCAACACACGGCTGAAGACAACTTTCAGAAAATGGAAATACTCCTAGACTTTCTGCTGAAATCGAAGTCGATAATAATATAACTAAGACTAATGTTTTCATAATTAAGAAGAATTAAAAATGATTTTTGTTATCATAAATCTTCAACATAATCTTCTTCACATTGCCAAAGAATTGTAAAAGAAAAGTAATTTTATTATTTGATGAACTTATATCCTCCCTTGTGAATCGTTATCAAATGTTCGGGATTTGAAAAATCATCCTCAATCTTTTTTCTGAGTGAAAGAATATAATTGTCGACCGTCCTTGTAGTCGGAAAAGCATTGTAGCCCCAAACATTGTCGAGAAACTTGTCGCGTGATATTACTTCGCCTTCATGCTGGACAAAGAATTTTAAAATGTTCAGTTCCATTTCCGAAAGCTTGATTGGCTGTCCGTTTTTTTCAACTTCATGCTTTACAAAATCAAGATGAACATTGTCGAAAGAATATTCCGCAAATTCACTTGCCATGTTTTCCTTTCTGCGGAGTATTGCTTTTATTCTTGCCAGTAGTTCACGGATGCTGAACGGCTTTGTTACATAATCGTCGGCGCCGATTTCCAAACCAAGTATTTTATCTATCTCTTCCTTCTTACTTGTCAGCATTAATATTGGTGTATTTATTCCATCTTTACGTAAGTCACGACAGATATCTAAACCGTTTTTGTTTGGCAGCATAATATCTAAGATTATTAAGTCAATGTTATCACTCTTTGCAGTCTGGTAAGCCATCTCGCCGTCTGATTGAGATTTCACTTTATAATTCTCCGCTTCAAGACTAACCTTCAATCCTTTTAATATTGCGGGGTCGTCTTCAATTATTAAAATTTGCTTCATCTTTATTCTCCGTTGGAAATTTTAAGATAAAAATATTACCCTTACCGGCAGCACTTTGAATTTCAAGTTTGCCTTTATGCGCCTCCATAATCTGATTAACAAGGCTTAATCCGATACCGCTGCCCGGTATATTCCTTCTCTTTACTTCTTCAGTTCGAAAATACGGCTCGGTAATAAATCGCATTTCATCTTTGGAAAGAGCTTGACCGTTGCTGGCAAAAGCGACGACAACATTTCCCTCACACCGTTCCAGAGAGATATTTATTTTCTTTGGTTCAGTTGAATATTTAATTCCGTTGGCAAGCAGATTGATTACAGCACTCATCACTGCATCACAGTCTGCGCAAATAGAAAATTCATCATCGGTGAGATTATCTTCAACATCGCATTTTTCAATTTTAAATTGATAGGACATTAATTCTAATGCACGGCAAACAACAGCATTAATATCAATTTCAGAGAAATGATATTCTTTTACTCCGCGCTCAATTTTCGAAAGGTCCAAGACATTTTCAATTAGCCTGCCGAGGCGGTCGCATTCGCCGGAAATTATTTCCAGATATTCTTCAGATTCGGCATCATTGAAATTTCTTTTTGCTTGAAGTACATCAGAAAACATTTTTATTGATGTAAGAGGAGTTTTAAGCTCGTGCGATACGGTTGAGATAAAAAAAGACTTCAGTTTGTTAAGCTCTTCAAGCTTTGCTTTAAGAAGCTGCTCTCTGATAAGCTCTTCCTGTGCAAGTATTCTTTCAAGCGCTAAGCCTGCTTGCAGCGTTACTTCAAATAGTAAATCCACATCCTCAATTGAAAATTTTAATCCTGATTTTTTCTCTCCTAAAACTAGAAGTCCTAAAATATTTCCATTAACTGATTTCATCGGTAATACCAAAGATATTCCCCACCGGTGGAAAACACGATTATCCGCTGTTTCAATTTCAACTGAACCTTCAACTTTATCTGGCAGTGCGACTGGCAGACTTAAATCAGTTTTTAACTGTCTTTGATTTAAATACACACTTCTTCCTTCAAGCAAGTTAAAATTTTTATGAGAAGCCAAAGATATTCTGCTTCGCTTTTCATCAAATAGAAAAAATCCAATCTTAATTACAGGAAGAAGTTTATCGGTTTCCTCAACAATCTTTTCCGCCAGCCCTTCCTTTGTACTTGAATCTTTAACTCCACTTAAAAATATTTTGAGCGCTTCGCGGAAATCATATTGGACTCTGAAGAATTTTTTATCTACAACCTTCTGGACCTTTGATTTTGCCGGTTGGAATAACAACGCGACAAGAATAGCCGAAATCGAGCCGATTGTATATTCACTTATATCTTTAATAAGATTTGTTACTGTGTAGATCAAGGAGATGTAAGTAAGAAGCAGTCCGGTGACTACCACCGAATAAATTATACTTCGCTTAATTATTAGATCAATATCAAGAAGATGATATTTTAGAATAGCAATCGAAAAAGTTATTGGGACTGCAAGCATCAATATTATTACCACTTCTTCGGATACCAAACCGTATGATGTGAAAGCCTGCGGAATTACCCAAAGGAATGCAAACATTAGTGGACCGATAATTAATCCAAACAATACCCAGCGCAATTTTTTCTTTTCCGGCTCTTCATTCGCTGTTAAATAAGAATGAACAAAAATTATTATCCCGGCTACTATACTTGCTACTATAAGTACGCGGCATAATTCAAATAAAAAAAGATATGATTGAATAGCAGCAGCCGTTCTGTTTTCAGCCGCAATTAAGAAATAAATAAAACTAAATACACCTAAAGCAAGCGCAATCAAATAAAATAGCGTTAAGAATTTACCGACAATTTTTTTTTTGCGGGGAAAGATAAGTGCAAAATGTATAAATGAAACCGGTGCTAAAGTGTAAGATATTGAAAACAAAAACCGAAGAAGATATCCCAATCCCACCGAACTGAAATTATAATTTCCCCATGTTGTTGTCATTATAACCGCAGTTGAAATTACCACTCTGTGAAATATTCCTGGGACTTCAGAATCACGACTTTTTATTAAAACAAAAATTCCTATT
>JAJYSI010000502.1 GCA_021793635.1 Bacteroidota bacterium | reverse complement strand
TTTAGGACCTATGCCCTGGTTTCTTGATGTGTTACCAGAATTAAAACCGCCATTACCGAAATTGGATTTGCTGCCTTTAGATTAGCTTCGACTTTTCAGGCGTAAAGTGGCGACATTAAGGTCGATAAATATTATTATAGTATTGTCATTTATCCGCAATGGCGGATTGTTTTTTGTGTCAAGATATTTCAAATTTGTTTTACATATTCCATGTTCCATCAAACATATTCCATTGCGGCTTGCCGCGCTATGGTTAATTGTGAAAATAACAAAATTAGTTTTTTAGGGGTCCGGTTAATTGGTTTATATTGACGGTCACAGAAATTTAAGGCGCCATTTTGTACGTTAATTACCGCAATAAAAAATATATTAGGAGAAGCAATTATGAAAAAACTATTTGTTCTTTGTGTAGCAATTCTGTCTATTTTGTTTGTTACAAATTTTTCCGTTGCCGCAATTAATCATCCCGGTGGCAAAACCGCATTATCATCTAAATCAGCCATTTATAAATCTGTAAAGAAAACTCAAAAATATGTTTTCAAAGCTATCCTTACAGGGAAGTTTAAATCTCCGGCAGTTAAAACAAAAGCAAAGGGAAATGCAGTCTTTGTTTTTAGCAAGGATGGAAAAGAACTTTTTTACAAACTTTACGTTTACGGCATTGACAGTGTTGCAATGGCGCACATTCATCACGGCACTATGGGAAAAGAAGGACAAATTGCTGCGTGGCTTTATAAAGGTAAAATTACCGGCAAGTTTAATGGACTGCTCTCAAAAGGTACTTTAACGAATAAGGATCTTAACCTGGATAGCTTAAGAACCTGGATTAAATCCGGCGATGCTTATGTCCTTGTTCATACTCAGATGAATCCAAACGGTGAAATAGGCGGCTTGATTAAATAGATCAAAATATAATAAAGAATCAAAATGGCAAGTGAAACAAAAATAACAACTCTTTTCCTTGATGTTGGCGGGGTGCTATTGACAAATGGCTGGGACCGCAAAGCACGTACTCTTGCCGTAAAAAAATTCAAACTTGATTTAGAAGAGATTAACGAACGTCATCATCTAACTTTTGATACTTACGAAGCCGGAAAGTTAGATCTGAATGAATATCTTGAAAGAGTTGTCTTTTATGAAAAAAGAAACTTTACTAAGGAAGATTTTGAAAATTTTATGTTCACTCAATCCAATGCACTTCCGAAAATGATTGACTTTATAAATTCTTTGAAAAAAAAATTCAATCTAAAAGTGACTGCAGTAAGCAATGAAGGAAGAGAATTAACAGAGTACCGGATCAAACAATTTAAACTGAATGAAATTTTTGATTCCTTTGTTGCCTCAAGCTTTGTTCACTTTCGCAAACCTGACGTAGATATTTATAAAATTGCCCTTGATATTTCACAAGTTATGCCGCAACAAGTAGCGTACCTTGACGATCGGTTAATGTTTGTCCAGGTCGCACGCTCGCTTGGCATTAAAGGAATTCATCATAAAAGCTTAAGCTCTACAAAAGAACAGCTTGCAAAACTGGGTCTCACATTATAATAAAATTTATTTTGCGATTTAATCCGGTAATATTTTAAAGGAGTATATTCAATGGATAATTCATTTTATGAGCTCGGTATGGTTGGCTTAGGGGTAATGGGGCGAAATTTGGTACTAAATTTTGCCGATCATGGTTTCCCCGTTGCTGGATTTGATAAAGATACAACAAAAGTTTCTGCGCTAAACAGTGAAGGTGAAGGAAAAAAAGTAAAGGGTGTAAATTCACTTAATGAATTTATTTCAACTCTAAAAAAACCCCGTGTTATAATGATGCTTGTCCCCGCCGGCGCCCCGGTTGATTCGGTAATAAATGATGTGTTGCCATTTTTGGAACCTGGCGATTTGATTATCGACGGCGGAAATTCTCATTTTACTGATACCAATAAAAGATTTATCGAGCTTGGAAATAAAAAAATCCACTTTTTGGGTATCGGAATATCAGGAGGAGAGCATGGCGCACGCTTTGGTCCCAGTATGATGCCCGGCGGTCCCGCCGAAGCTTATGAGAGAGTTCGCCCCATTTTTGAAGCTGCTTCCGCTAAGGTCAAAGGAAGTAATTGCGTTGAATATCTTGGCCCGGGTTCTGCAGGTCATTATGTTAAAATGGTCCATAACGGAATTGAGTATGGCTTAATGCAGTTAATTTCTGAATCCTATGACCTTCTAAAGCGTGGGTTAAATCTTTCGAATGATGAACTTCATAAAATTTATCAGTCATGGAACGAAGCCGAGCTTCAATCCTTCCTTATTGAAATTACTGCTAATATTTTTATGCAACCCGATGATAAAAAATCCGGTATGCTGATCGATAAAATTTTGGATAAGGCAAAACAAAAAGGAACTGGAAAATGGACTTCGCAGGATGCGATGAATTTACAAGTGCCTCTAAACACTATTGATGCTGCCGTTGCAATGCGGGATATGTCGGCTTATAAACCAGAAAGAGAAAATGCGGCGAAAATATTTCCCAAGACATCTTTTTCACTCAGTGGACGCAATAATGATTTTATCACCAGGCTTCGCGGCGCCTTATATTTTTCGATGATTACCACTTACGCTCAGGGGATGGCAATGCTGATGTCAGCGTCAAAAGAATATGATTATAATTTGAAGCTGCAGGATGTTGCAAGAATTTGGCGAGGTGGATGTATAATAAGAGCAGCTTTACTGGAAGAAATAACTAAAGCATTTGATAAATCTCCGAATCTCTCCAATCTTTTAATCGACTCTGGAATTTCAACAGAAATTCAAAAAAGATCAAACGATATTCGATTCATAACAAAAGCAGCAATTGATCTGGAAATTCCTGTTCCGGCTTTTTCGGCATCAATAGCCTATTTCGATTCTTACCGGAGTGCGTGGCTCCCGGCTAATTTGGTGCAGGCGCAGAGGGATCTATTTG
>JAJYSI010000501.1 GCA_021793635.1 Bacteroidota bacterium | reverse complement strand
AGCAACCACATCGCCTTCTTCTGCTTTCAGGGTAATAATTCCGCTAGCTTCGGCAGGAAGTTCCAAAGTGGCTTTATCACTGTCCACTTCCGCAATAGCTTGATCTTTTTCAACATAATCTCCATCAGAAACTAACCAGGTGGCGATTTCTACTTCAGTAATTGATTCTCCCGGAGAAGGGACTTTCATTTCTAATGCCATAGTATTTATTTTTAAATCTTACTTTTAGAGTAGTAAGTAAATTCTTCTGATTTTTTTATTAAAATTTAAAATTAATGATTCCTCCGTTAAGAAGCTACTCCATATTTTTATCAAACACGTTTTCCATCACTTTTTCATGACGCGCTTGCGAACGAACTGTACTTCCCGATGCAGGAGCAGCATACATACGACGGCTGCACACACGGAAATCTCTCGCTTCTTCAAGATGCATCAACAAAAAGGAATAGGCTCCCATATTTCGAGGTTCTTCTTGAGCCCAAACAATGTCGTCCGCATTTTTATATTTTTTGATAATTTTTCTGATTTCATCTTTTGGCAACGGGAATAATTGCTCGATCCGTACCAAAGCCACATCGTCGCGTTTTAGTTCTTCTCGTTTTTTATACAAATCGTAATAGAATTTTCCGGTTACAAAAACCAACGATTTGACTTTTTTCACATCGGCTTCCGCATCATCGATAATCATTTGGAAACTTCCTTCAGCCAATTCTTCTTTGGTTGACACCACCATCGGATGACGCAACAAACTTTTCGGCGTGAAAACAATCAACGGTTTTCTGTAGTTCACTTTCAGCTGTCTTCTGAACAAATGAAATAAATTCGCAGGTGTGGTTACATCAGCAACAAACATATTGTTTACAGCACACATTTGAAGATAACGTTCCATTCTTGCGGAAGAGTGTTCTGCACCTTGACCTTCATATCCGTGAGGAAGCAACATGACCAATCCGTCTTGAATTTTCCATTTGTCTTCTGCTGCAGAAATATATTGATCTACCATAATTTGACCTCCGTTGCTGAAATCTCCAAATTGAGCTTCCCATAAAGTCAACGTATTGGGACTTGCCATCGCATATCCATAATCATATCCTAACACTCCATATTCGGAAAGCAAGGAATTATAAATATAAAAATCGCCTTGATCGCCTTTCAGTTGGTTCAATAAACAAATTTCTTCTTCGCTGTCTTCCACCTTAATAATGGCATGTCTGTGAGAAAAGGTTCCTCTTTCCACATCCTGTCCGGACATACGAACATCAAAACCTTCTTTTAGAAGCGAACCATAAGCTAATAATTCGCCCATCGCCCAATCCAATTTATTGGTTTCGAAATACATTTTTTCCCGACTTTCAATTAAACGGGTGATTTTGCGAATGAATTTTTTATCCTTTGGAAGTGTTGTAATGACTTTTGCAATTTCATCCAATTCTTTTAAATCAAAAGTAGTATCCACCGGCTCCATCATTTTATCTAATCCGGCAAATTCATAACCTTCCCAGGTGTCTTCCATAAAAGGAGTGATCGTGCTTTTTTCTTCTTTTTTGGAAATTTCCAAATCTTTTTCCAATCGATCTTTAAATTCTTTTTCTAATTCTTTGACATGTCCTTCATCAATAACTCCTTGTGCCACAAGTTTTTCTGCATAAATATCTCGCGGATTTTTATGTTTGGAAATGGCTTTATAAAGTTTGGGTTGTGTAAATCGAGGTTCGTCTCCTTCATTGTGACCGTATTTTCGATAACCTAATAAATCAATAAATACATCACGTCCGAATTCCATTCTGAAATCCAAAGCAAAAAGAACGGCATGAACCACAGCTTCAACATCATCTGCATTAACATGCAAAATGGGAGAGAAAGTAACTTTCCCGACATCGGTACAATACAAAGACGAACGTGCATCGATATAATTTGTGGTAAAACCAACTTGGTTGTTGATTACAATATGAATGGTTCCTCCGGTTTTATATCCTTCTAATTGTGCCATTTGAACAATTTCATACACAATTCCCTGTCCGGCAATGGCAGAATCTCCATGAACAATAATCGGAAGTACTTTAGACGGATTGTCTTTGTGATGATCGTCCTGTTTTGCTCTTGCAATTCCTTGAACCACAGCACCAACAGCTTCCAAATGTGAAGGATTCGGAGCAATGTTTAAATTGATTTCTCTTCCGGCTTTTGTTCTTCGATTGGAAGTCCAACCCATGTGATATTTCACATCGCCATCGAAAATATCTTCTGCATAATCTTTTCCTTCGAATTCACTGAAAATATCTTTTGCACTTTTTCCGAAAATATTGGTCAACGTACTCAACCGTCCTCGGTGTGCCATTCCCATAACGAATTCTTCCACACCTTTTTCGGAAGCACCTTCAATCAAGGCATCCAAAGCAGGAATCAAACTTTCTCCTCCTTCCAGAGAAAAACGTTTTTGACCTACATATTTGGTGTGTAGAAAAGTTTCAAAAGAAACTGCTTCGTTTAATTTTTTAAGAATATGTTTTTTTCGTTCTTCATTAAAATCAGGCTGATTGTCATTTTTGTTGATCCAATTTTGAATCCATTCAATTTCTGCCGGATTTCGAATATACATGTATTCAATTCCGATGGAATCACAGTAAATTCGCTCTAAATGTTTAATAATTTCATCTAAAGTTGCATTTCCGATTCCGAGAATTTCCCCTGCTTTAAAAGTTTGTTTTAAATCTTCTTTCGTCAGGTCGAAATTTTCCAACGCTAACGTTGGTTCGTAATGACGACGCTCGCGAACGGGATTGGTTTTGGTAAAAAGATGACCTCGACTTCGATAGCCGTCGATCAAATTCATTACTCGAAATTCTTTAACCACATCAGCACATAAAGTGCCCACATCATAGTTTTCCAACAACGCGGCTTCTGAACCGTTTACGCCATCGCTCGATTCAACTCCGAAATCAAAACCCTGAAAAAATGC
>JAJYSI010000500.1 GCA_021793635.1 Bacteroidota bacterium | reverse complement strand
CCGATCTGAATAGTTTGCGAACTGCTCCATCTAAGTTCAATATGATCGCATATTCCTTCATCCTTCAAATTCAATCTATAAACACTTTTCGGCCCGTTTAATATTTTAATTAATCTTTCACTTTCCCTAGCCTTAAACCAAATATGATAACCCACACCGCTGCCGCTTTTAACAATCCATGAATAATTGTTCCCTAACCCCAACCGCTTACAAAACATATTAATAATTCCCGGATCACTTACCTTATCAAAATCCAAATTTCTAATATCATTTATACCGCAGATCCCGCCGATACCCGTAACATTTGAATTCCATCCGAACTCCTCAATATCATTTGCACATTGTTCAATAAGCTGCCAATTCTCCCATCCGATAATTGGCTTTTTGCCTTGCACAGGCAAAACATTAAAACCAAATTTCACATTATAAACCTTAGCTAACTCAATAAATTTCATGACTATTTTCCCTTCAAAATAATTTTATAAATCTGATTAATTTTATTGTTTCAATTATCCCACGTCTAAAAAAATAGATGCCTTCGCACATTAAAAGAATTGCCTTCGCTTTTACTATCTCCAAGTCGACCTCAAATAAATCACGTTAAAAAATTTTACGTAATGAAGCGCCTACCTGCCTATAGGCAGGTAGACAGAAAAAGCTGTTTGAGTCCGGTTCCTACCGGACGAGTTCTTTTTCTGTAGCGTAATGGAGTAAAATTTTAGTGATTTATTTGCAGTCTTGATTTTTTGGTACTGGCGCCTGTCCCGTTCATAACGGGATATCAAGACAAAAGTACATATAAAAAAAAGTAAGTCTTGATTTAAAGCCGATCCCGCTAAAAAGCGAAAATACTTTTCCATTAAAGAAAAAATCCAGTGAAACGTTAATGATATTAATTTCATCTCTTTACCTTTAATCTTTCAAATGACTAATGACAGGCATTTACTAAACCCAACCCTAAAAAACCATACGAAATAGCGTAGGTTTTCCCCCACTTTTTCCTCTCTACACTCATAATTTTTACCGGAACGGTAAATAACCCTACTCATAAACAAACTCCCCCTCAGAATCGATTTTCCCCTTTTTCCCCGTAATTGATTTAATTGTTTTCCTTGCTATATCCGGACGACTAAATTCGCAGCTAAAAATCCAAAGCCCTGTCCCGTTTGCCCCGTTTGCGGGGTTTGCGGGGACTGCATTCACTGCGTATCCGCATAAACGAAACCCATTCCGCCTTTTCATTTTCCTTGAAACCTCCCGATCATCAGTTTGAACCTTATAATATTTTTTTCCCCTTTCCTCTTGCCACAAGTAAGTCATTTTACGCTCCGTTCATTTCTTTTGTAATTATTATTTCCAATCCCGGAGAATATTTTCTTTTTGCATTGCTATCCGTCTTCTCAATCCAACCTTCCCCATCTCCATTATGATTATCAAGCGTTTTAATTGCATCCCTCAAAGCATCCATATTCAAATGCGAATAAATCTCAGTTGTAGTAATTGAAGAATGACCCAGCAACTCTTTGATTGTATAAAGCGAGACCCCTTGTTGCACTAAGTTAGAAGCAAACGAATGTCTTAGAGAATGGAAGTGAATAGCCTTATCCATCCCCGCAGCCCTACAGGCTAATTGAAAACTTCTGGATACATAATCGCCCGTAAACCTTGTCCCGTTCGATTTACAAAACACATAACCATTTGAAATTTCCCTTTTACTAAAAGGGATAATTAACGCAGTTCCGTCTTCTGGAGTGTTCCGCCCGTCCGCTCGGCAGATTGGATTTCCGCTTGCCCCTTCCTTCTTTCCTCCTCCATTATTCCAAAACTCCATTATTCCATTTCCGCTTGCCTTTTCCTTCTTTCCTCCTCCATTATTCCAAAACTCCATTATTCCATTTCTCCTCTTTAAAACCTCCATCGCCTCATCGCAAATAGGGACATACCTTTGATTCCGCCCTTTAGTTGTAAAATCTTCATCCCCGACAGTAATAATTCGAGTAGATAGATTTACATTCTTCCATTTTAAATTCACAATTTCATTCAACCTCATCCCCGTATAAAATCCAATAACAACCACATCATTCAAAACATCCTTACTCCCTTGCATATTGTCTTGCGTTAATTGCCTATTGCCTAATGCCTTTTGCTTACTTTCTTGTTCCTTTTGCCCACTTCCTAATTCCGTTTGCCTATTGTCTTTTTCCTCTTGCGTACTGCTTACTGTCAACTGCCTATTGTCCCGTTCCTCTTGCCTATTGCCTTTTGCCAACTGCCTTTTCCCTTGCACAAATTGCCTACAAATTTCCTCCAGCTGTTGCCTATTTATAAACGCCGGATTAACCTGCTGCTTTTTAGGCAACTTCACCTTCATAAAATAATTCTCCTTTATATAACCCCATTCCGCAGCCTTATTGAAAGCAGCCTTTAACGTTCTGACATAAACCCGGTACCCTTTAGGTACCTTCCTTTGTAGATGAGTAATAAAATTCTCAGCCTCCTTTAATCCAATTGATTTGATAGAAACTTGGCTATGGAAGAAATCGAATAAATGAGCGAATGAATTTTTAACAGAAGTATAATAAGCGGCAGATCTATTTTGTTTAATCAAATTAAAATACTCATCCCCAAACACCCGCAGCGTTATAACCTCTTTCACATCGGCATTAGCCATCAAAGACATAAGAAGCTTCAACTTCTCAACATCCTCAATACTAAACCTCTCCAACAAACTATTTATGCCATCCATCTTACTTCCATCATTTTATTTTATTTTGTCTCCCTCCCACCAACAACTGTCATTTCGAATCCGGCTTCAGCCGGTGAGAAATCCCCTCTATAGCCCAATCTCTAATCCTTACCGGAGAAGATCTTCAAATAAATATCTCTAAAACTGCCTTCGCACATTAAAAGAATTGCGTTAAAAAATTTCTTGCAGTGAAGCGAAAGCGAAAAATACTGTT
>JAJYSI010000499.1 GCA_021793635.1 Bacteroidota bacterium | reverse complement strand
GGATTATCTGCCCAGGCGTATCTTACTGCATAAGGATTTTTTAATCCCGGTGCAGATAGAACTACCTGTGAATCTTTAATAACAGCATTTGCTTTTATGAATTTATCCCGAGATGAATTACCTGATATTTCAAATCCATTTAGCGTGTCATCGTTTCGAAAAATCAAACCCTTCCCGATATGATTAAAAGTCAAATATACTTTACTGTCTGAAACTTTCATACTTCTAATAATTGGTCCGCTGAAAACAATTCCCTTTTTACTGTATACCTTAGCTAAAGCCCATAATGCAATTCTATCACCGACCGGTTCTTTTTGATGTGGATGAAGAGTAGCACCATTTCCGCCTAAATCAATAGTTACTGTTAATCCGACATTTTTCATTTTTTGCGAAATATCAAGTTGCGCTTGACGTATAACAGACCAGTAAATGTTTCCGGAAGGATCACTATAATTAGGCAGCTGAACAATATTGAATGGCAGATTTTCGTCATTCCATACTTTTCGCCAGCTAGTTATTAGAGCCTTTAAGAGGGTTTCATATTCATCGGCTCTGGTTAGTATTGTTCTGCCTGAATTATCAGGAAGTGTATTAGATTCTCCCTGGTACCATACTATTCCTTTTATAGCAAAAGGGATCACCGGTTCAACTACTCTTTTATAGAAAATCGACGGTTTAAAATTTATAAGATATTTATTGTCATGCATTTTACCGGACCAGTAATTTAACATCGGTTTTAAGGCATTATATTTTTTTAATGTTTTCATACTGATCCATGATTCGGCTCTGGTTGCACCGCATGACATTACTATTATCCCTACAGGTACCTTTTCTACTTCTTGAATCTTTTGAGCAAAATAATATGCTACAGCCGAAAATCGTTTTGTGGCTGTATCACCTGCAGGGATCCATTTTGAATAATCTATATTTTCCGGATTTATAGCGCCTTCGGGCATTGCACATCTGAATTCACGCAAATTTTTATTATTGATTTTACTAAAGTCTTTTTTATCCAGCCCGATTTCCTTAAGGTCAAGGTTCATGTTCGATTGCCCCGCACAGATCCAAACTTCTCCGACCAGAATATTTTTTAAATTTATAGACTCGCCGTCGGCATCAAACACTTTCATTTTGAAAGGTCCTCCCGCTTTCATCGGATTTAATTTAACCGACCAGTTTCCGTTTTTATCGGCAATAGTACTTTTTCTTTGATTGTCAAACTCTACTGTAATTCTTTCTTCAGACCTTGCCGTGCCCCATACAGGAACATTTTCATTACGCTGCAAAATCATATTATTAGAAAATACCTTGGGCAAGTTTAAATTACCAGCTACCTTTGCAAAAGGTAAGAGCGAAGTTGTGAATAACGAAATTATAAAAACAATTAAAAATATGTTCTTTCGTATTTCTATCATTGTGTATATTCTTTAGGTATATTTTTATTAACGGTACTAATCAGTTAGGATTATATATTATCTTTTTAAGATGGAATTAAACTAAAAGTTAATAGAAAAAAAATTAACCGAAAATAATTCCTATCACTTAAGAATTTTAACTAACAGGCAGACCGCTTACAGAACAAACCGAATATTATTCTATGTCTCGATATATCTTATTAGTCTTTGCTTAAATTCCTCAACTTCTTCTGCAAAAAGTTTCGGGCAGATTGTCCATTTGCAATTAACTCCCCAATGATAAGCTCCTCTGAACCAATTCTTCCATTGACCGTGCATAGCATTCTTTCTCTTCTGACCGATAAGAATCATTGCCGCGTGCGCTTTATTGCATTCCGAAATCACTCCGGGTTTATTACCATCCAAAGCTGCGTTTATTGCACGACGAATGCTAACAGCATATCTGTTTATTCCTGCCGAAGTTTCAAGATCAAGAAGAACTCTATCCATATAAAATTGGCGACGACGTTCAGGAATGTACTTAATTGCAGCATATCCATCCTTACGAAGAGATTCCCAAAGAAGTTCATCCTTGAATAATTTTGTTTCGCTTACGTTTAAACGTCCGCCTTCATCAAACTTGGCTTCTGTCATCCACTTTTTCATAGCTTCTTGAGTTTCATGATTACTATGAACGCAATTAAAAACGTACGGTCGTACTACTTCTATTACACTTTCACAACGCATCGATCTTTCAATGGTAAAATATCTATCATAGATATCCAGAATTTTCTGATTTCCTTTAACATTCTCTTCCGGTTCAAAATGCTGAGTTATCCAGAAGGAAGTGAAAGTCTGATCATAATTATCATTTTTCCACGGTTTAATATTTTTTACAATATCAAAACCAGATGCAATTGATAATGGTAACTCCCTGATATTTCCTACATTATGCATTACGTATGCAGTACATTTATGCCGATCAATTGCCTTGAGATATTCTTGTCGAATAATTTTGGGAGATACCCATTGAACGTAATTATTATCGCAATATGTCAAATGATAATATGTTCCGTTTCCGCCTTTCCTCTCTTGCTCAGTTTCGTCTGGCAGATTTGGAAAGATTGATGTACTTCCGTCGTCTCCCCATACGAGGATACAATTATCGGGAAGCTTTAATTTTCCGGTTCTGTAAAGATTGTAAGGTTCGCCGCGCATTGTATATGTTGTTACAATGTCGTTTTTATCAATATATTTTTCTAATAGTTCAATTTGAGCCGCAATCACTTCATTCATTATTACGACCATCTTATCGGGAGACTTTGGTGCCGCAGGATCTGACTGTGAATAGTCTGTGTCGTTCATTGCCCGCAACCCAATAGGCCAAATATTGTTTCTGAATTTGGAATTATAAGCTACTCTATATTCCCAAAAAGCAAGCATAGCTTTACGGTTAGTAATCCACGACCATTGTTCAGGGTAACCGTGTCTTTTACAGAAATCAGGAAATTCCGTAGTCTGTACTAGGAGACTTTGTATATGATTACCGGTAAGGAACATGTCGCGCTCCGCCAGTAA
>JAJYSI010000498.1 GCA_021793635.1 Bacteroidota bacterium | reverse complement strand
GATAATACAGTCAAAGTGAATAAAAATAGCCGGTTCAAAAGGAAAGAATATCTTCGAAAATGAATAAAAAAAAGCTAAATAACTTTGTGTTTGGTGACATTATCCATGGTAGATAGATTTTTGACTACAATTTAATGGCAAAATTTAGTTATATTAGACATTTGCAAAATTTGATTTTTGAATATTGGCAGTAATTAAAATAACAATCAGGAGTTAAATTAAATTGAAAATAACAAAGCAATTCACGAACCGCGAGAGTAAATCTTTAGATCAATACTTGCTTGAAATAGGCAAAGTAGATCTTATTACGCCTGACCGCGAGATAGAATTAGCTAAGAGAATTAAGAAAGGCGATAGAACTGCTCTTGAGGAATTGACCAAAGCTAACCTCCGGTTTGTTGTAAGCGTAGCAAAGCAGTTCCAGAACCAGGGATTGTCCTTAGGTGATTTGATAAATGAAGGAAACCTTGGTTTAATAAAAGCTGCAGAAAGATTTGATGAAACCAGAGGTTTCAAATTTATTTCTTATGCAGTATGGTGGATTAGACAATCCATTATGCAGGCGATTGCCGAGCAATCGAGAATGGTAAGATTACCATTGAACAGAGTCGGAACTCTGAACAAATTAGGAAAAGCATATTCCAAGCTTGAACAGGAATATGAAAGAAAGCCGAGCGCGGCAGAGTTAGCCGAAGAACTTGATATGAAAGCTGATGAAGTTACAGATACACTCCAGCTATACGGACGCCATGTTTCAATGGATGCGCCATTTGCCGGAGACGATGATAAGAACAGCTTAATCGATGTTCTTCCTAATGAACAGCAGCCCGCACCGGATGTAAAGCTGATGCAGGAATCTCTTAAAGCTGAAGTTGAAAGTGTTCTTTCTACTTTGAGCGAAAGAGAAGCCAGTGTGTTAAGACTTTATTTCGGAATTAACGGCGAGCATTCTGCTACACTTGAAGAAATCGGCGAGCGTTTTAATCTTACAAGAGAAAGAGTAAGACAAATTAAAGAAAAAGCTCTCCGCACTTTAAGACATCCTTCGAGAAGCCAGAACTTAAAAGCTTACCTCGGATAAAATTCTACTCAGATACTTTGTCCCGGTTATCCCGGGATGAAGTATCTTCTTATTTTCCCTAATCTTTTTTATCAGCAATTTATTTTGAATATTTAGATAGCCAATCTGTATCCAAACCAAACTTCTTAAAAAGCGTAACATATTTTTGAACGACAGATTGTTTTGTATTTTCGAGCTCATCTACAAAATCTTTTAATGCAACGTCGCCGCCGTATGTAAAATAATAATCAGTCAGCAGCTTAATATATTGCTTTGTTAGAATGGAAATATTTTCGAATGCTTTGGATGTGGTGCTATCCAGCTTGTTTAAGCTTTCCTCTTCCTCCGGGCGGATTACATTTTCTTCATTTAAGACCGAATAGTCGTCCACATTATCTTCCAATTCTTTAAGAAGCGACCAGTTAGTCGCAAGCTGAAAAATTAGGTCGAGTACTTCATTAAGCTTCTTTTCACGCTCTAAAATGTAATGCGATCTTCCTGAATCTTTAAGTACGGAATCCCTGGCTTCAATTTCGAGATCTTTAAGCAGATTAACCAGGCTGACCTTGCTTCTGTCCTCGCTGGCAATCTCTCTGAATTTTAAAATTATTTTATCGCTGAAGGCAATCTCATTATCGCTGTATATTCCGTGGTCCTCAAGCAGGTTTATTATATCGTCTTTAGCGGCAGGAAATTTTTTTGATAGATATTCTTGTGAAAGATTTAAATTATCATATTCCCCGGAGCGGTTATCAATCATGCTCACGAGGTACGACTTCAATTTTAGAAGCGCCATAAATAAATTTATCTTTTCTTTTTCCATCCGGTTATCCCTATTCATGTTATTTATTAACACTCTAATTTAACTAAAAGCAAGATAAATAACATTTTCTTTCAGAAAAAATATATCTATCTTTCATCAAAATAGAAATAAATTTTAATTTGAATTTGTTTAAATGGACAAAGAGAAAAAAGCAAACGGATATTTACACTTTTTTATCGGATTGATTACCGGTGTGCTCATTCTTGCGGTGATTGGAATTTATTCATCGGATAAAAATCCAAGAGAAAATCTGAAGAACGGACTGGCAAGCGAAGGAGATGACCCGGTATTTAGGATTGTAATTCCGAGGATTCCGGATAATCTTGAGTTTGCAGGGGAAAAAGTCCCGCTTCAAAACTTTGAAGTTAAGGAAAGGGTAGACAGAGAATTTTTAGTAAATGCATATTGGTATTCTTCAACTATACTTGGAATGAAAAGAGCGAACAGATGGTTCCCGGTTATCGAGCCGATTCTAAAAAAATACGGAGTGCCGGATGATTTTAAATATATGCCGGTAATAGAAAGCAATCTTTATAATTCAACTTCATATGCCGGTGCCGTAGGATTCTGGCAGTTGACAGAAGATGTTGCAAAAAGATATGGACTTGAAATTGACGACCAGGTTGATGAAAGATATAATGTGGAAAAATCAACTGAAGCTGCTTGCATGTATTTGCTTAGTGCAGATAGTTTGTTTCATAGCTGGACTTTGGCGGCGGCGGCATTTAACATGGGAAGAAGAGGTCTTGAAAAACAAATTGAAAAGCAGGGGGAACATAACTATTATAACCTCCTTTTAAGCGATCAGACATCAAGATATGTTGCAAGGCTGCTTGCGATAAAAGAAATTTTTACACATCCTCACAATTTCGGATTTTACATAAGCAAGTATGAACTTTATCCGCCTTTGAAAACCTACGAGGTTAAAGTAAACACTCCGGTAGAAAACTGGACGGATTTTGCAAAAAGTTACGACATAAATTATAAAATCTTAAAGTATTATAATCCCTGGTTAAGAGACGTATCACTTAAAAATAAAAAAAGAATTACTTATGAGATTGAAATTCCTATTAAAGGAAGCATAGATATTATTGATGATGAAGAT
>JAJYSI010000497.1 GCA_021793635.1 Bacteroidota bacterium | reverse complement strand
GTGGCAATTCTTTTGACGGGAATATCATTTCTTACTTTTTCTTTATACTCTGAGTCTGAAAAAACACCCGCGCTCATATCAGTAATAACCCAACCGGGAGCTACACAATTTACGTTTATATTATATTCACCCAGCTCTGCTGCTAAGGATTTTGTTAATGCAATAACTCCTCCTTTCGATGATGCATAGTGAGAGTAAAAAGGTTCGCCTCTTTGTCCTGCTGTTGAGCTAATATTAATAATTCTGCCGAATCTATTTTTTTTCATAGTGGGAATCACTGCTTTTGTAAATAAGAAAGTTCCCGTGAGATTTATACGAATAGTTTCTTCCCATTCTTCGAGTGTCAATTCCTCGGCTTTGCCATATTTCCAAATACCGGCGTTGTTTATAAGAATATCTATCATGCCGAAATCAGAAATTATTTTTTGTGTACATTCTTCAATTTCAGTAGCGGAATTTAAATCCACCATGTAATGTTTAATCTTTTTTGTCTTAGAAATTTCACTAGCCAATTTTTTTGCGGCAGTTTGGTTTGATGAATATGTAAAGGCAACGTCAGCATTTGCATTGGCAAAAAGTTTTACACATGCAGCGCCGATTCCTCGTGAACCGCCTGTTATTAACACTGTTTTTGAACTGAAATCTATCATATTAATATTTTACCTTAAAAAGAAATAAACCTTTTGCCGGAACCGCTTCGCCGGCAGACTCCCTGTCTGTTTTCAAAATAATATCATCGATATATTTTTCATCTAAATTATTTTTTAATGCACTTAAAAGAGTTCCTATAACTGTTCTGACCATCCCATGTAAAAATCTATCGGCTTCGATTTTAAAAATTATTAGTTCTTTTAATTCTTTCCAACCGGCGCTGTAAATATTGCAAACTTTGTTTTCAGTTTCGCTGTCCTTTCTTGAAAAAGAAGAAAAATCTGCTTTACGTATTAATACTTTACTAAATAGATTTAAGCGTTCACAATCGATTTTATTGTGATAGAAGAAAGAATATCGATTATAAAAAGGGGATTTGAATTTTGAAATTAGATAAATATAATTTCTCTTTTTTGCATCAAACCTCGCATGGAAAAGTTCATCAGTTTTTTCAATTTGCAATATAGAAATATCGAACGGCAGGACTGAATTAAGTGAATGCCTGAATCTATACAAATCAATTTCCTGCTTTGACCGGAAATTCGCAATTTGTCCTAATGCGTGAACTCCAGAATCGGTTCTGCCGGAACCAATTAAATTGACTTCCTCCCTCAAAATAGTTTTTATCGAATCGGATATTTTTTGTTGAACGGTCTCGGCATTTCTCTGTATTTGCCAGCCTGAATAATTTGTTCCGTCATATTGAATTAATAATTTATAGTTTTTCAATTCTCTTGACGTCTCCAAAGTCTAAATATTAAAATCATTTTAAATAAACCGTTTTAATATTTACAAACTCTTTTATTCCAATTGCAGATAGCTCTCTGCCGTAACCGGATTCATTGATCCCTCCGAATGGAAGTCGTGGATCTGATTTTACAAATTCATTGACAAAACAACTGCCTGAATTAATTCTTTCTTTAGCTATTATTTCCCCCCGCTTTATGTCGGATGTGAAAACTGCTGCACCCAAACCGAAGTTTGAATCATTAGCAGTTCTAATTCCTTCTTCTTCATTTTTTACGCGGATCAACGCGGCAACCGGTCCGAAAAGTTCTTCATCATAAGCAGGCATTCCTGGTCTAACATCGGCAAGAACAGTCGGAGGATAGTAAGCGCCTTTCATATCAGGAATATACCCGCCAAGTAAAAGTTTAGCGCCGAGGCGGATGCTTCTTTGTACTTGTTCATGCAATTCGTCGCGCAGGTCAGTACGTGCTTGAGGTCCCAAATCATTTGCTGCATCAAGTGGATTGCCCATCTTCCTTTTCTCCATCTTTTGAAGGAAAAGCCTTTCAAATTCTTTATAAACATCTTCCACCACAATAAATCTTTTTGCGGCAATGCAGCTTTGACCTCCGTTTATTAGGCGCGATACGACGCATGTCCCAGAAGCTTGTTCAAGGTCAGCATCTTTAAGAATTAAATAGGGATCGCTTCCGCCTAATTCCAAAACTGTTTTCTTTAGTACAGAACCAGCTAACCCTGCAACTGATTTACCAGCTGCAACACTGCCGGTAATTGTAACTGCGCGTATATTTTTATTCTCTATTATCTCTTTGATCCTTTTGGAAGGTACGATTAAAGTCCTAAAAATATTTTCCGGGAAACCTGCTTCTCTAAAAATTTCTTCTATAGCTAAAGCGCATCCGGTTACATTTGAAGAATGCTTTAAAATGCCTGCATTTCCTGCCATTAAATTTGGTGCTGCAAAACGGAATACTTGCCAGAAAGGAAAATTCCAGGGCATCACTGCTAACAATACTCCCAAAGGCCGAAACGTAACAAAGCTTTTTGATGCCTCTGTGGCTATAACTTCATCCGATAAAAATCTTTCTGCATTATCTGCAAAGTAATCGCAAACCCATGCGCACTTTTCTATTTCAGATTTTGATTGAAGAATTGGTTTACCCATTTCTAATGTCATTAACTTGCCTAGCGAATCTCTTTTCTGCCGTAAAATTTCTGCGGCTCTTTTCATCTTTAATGTACGTTCTGAAAAACCAGTTTCTTTCCAACTTAGAAAATCTGAATTCGATAATGAAATTATTTTTGCAATTTCGATTTCATCCATTACCGGATATGATTTTATCTCTTCATCTGTTGCTGGATTTATTGACTTTATCATCTTGCTACCCATTATATTTATTCCAAACTAATAAATGGTAATATTTATGAAAAAACATTTTCGCTTTTTTGCTGCGAAGAATTTTATCCTATTTGCGTTTATATCTTTGTTCTTTCAATAACCTTGCGACTGGCATCAGGTAGGCAAGGTTTTGCTCGCTAGGCTTTATTTATTTTACTCTTTTAATTACTACTAAAGTTTTATCGTCACT
>JAJYSI010000496.1 GCA_021793635.1 Bacteroidota bacterium | reverse complement strand
TTCTTGTTAATTGTTTTTGTAACTTCAACTACATTGTTTGCACAGCAGTATTTTATTCGCGGTAAAGTAAAAGATGAAGCCTCTCACACGCCTCTTCCTTACGCAAATATCAGGGTCCTGAATTCTACAATAGGTACGACTGCAAATAAGAGTGGGGAGTTTGAACTAAAGTTGACACCCGGAAAATATAGGCTGACAGCTTCTTATATAGGATATAATTCAGATACCCTTAATATTAATCTAAATGACAATCTTTCGGGTATAAATTTTATTCTATCCCAAACAGAAATTAATTTACCGGCAATTACTGTCCTGCCAGGAATAAATCCTGCACTCGAAATAATCCGCAAAGCAATTGCACGAAAGGAAGAGCGAAATAAAAAACTTCTAAGCTACGAATTTGAAGCATATACCAAAGGAACAGTGAAAACTCCACAAGATTTTCAGACTAGCGGTCATCAAGTCGATTTAGGAATAGGTAAAGATACATCACGATTAAAAATTACAGGTATACTCGAAAACGAAAGCAAAGGCTATTTCAAAAAGCCGGACTACTACAAGGAAATTATTACAGCACAAAAACAAACTGCCAACTTGCCTTCCTTTGTAAATACTATTTCAGGGGGACGATTGGTGCAAGATTTTTACAAAGATAACTTTAATTTCCTTGGCGGAGAACTTCCCGGTCCACTTGCAAAAAATGCATTAAGTTACTACGACTTTTACATTGTCAATACTATGGCAATTGATAAGGAAATAGTTTATCAAATTTATATGGCGCCCCAGCATCAGAGCGACCCGGGCTTTATTGGAAACATTTTTATCACAGCCGGCACATTCGATTTAATTAAAGTTGATTTGAAAATCAATAAAGCAGCAAGCGTAGGTGGTTTGTTTGAAAGCGTAAATGTCTTTCAACAATTCTCACTTTTCAAAGACTCAATTTACATGCCCGCCGACCTTAGGCTTTTTATAAAATTAGACTATCTCGGACTTGCAAAGATGGAATTTGAGTTAAACACAATTCTCTATGATTATAAAATTAACCCGGATATCAGTAACGACTTTTTTAATAAAGCTATCCTTACTGTTTTACCTGGAGCGGACAAAAAAGATTCCACCTACTGGCAAAATGCTCAGACTATTCCAAACACAATGGAAGAACAATTAGCTTATAAAAGAATTGATAGCGTCAGTGCTGCTCAGTCAAAGTTTCAGTTTAAGTTTTCTCCCTTATCTTCAAGAATAGATTTATCAAATAATTTTTCCGTCAGCGCTCCCCTGGGGATGTATCATTTCAATCGTGTAGAAGGACATGCAATCGACTTTGGTCTTTTCATAAGCCAGGCTGATAATCTGAGATTGAATACATCTTTGCAGCTTTCCAATGGATTCTCCGATAAGAAATTTAAATCAGATTTTAACTTCTCTTATCTATTTGGAAATTATCGCACATATAAAATTTCTTTTAATGCATTTAATAAATTGAACGTACTTTTTGGAAATTCGGATTACTATAATGATTTAACTTCATCCGTTCTTGCTCTTGTTTCAAAAGATGATTTCCGCGATTACTATTATTCAAAAGGTATTACGCTTAATGCAAGCGGTGATGTTTTCCCTATCCTTACTTTGAATGTGGGATTTACTAATCATACGGATAACAATGCATTTAAGACAACAGAGTTTTCATTTTTTGCAAAGAACAAATTATTCCGCGATAACCCTCCAATCTTTGAAACAAAAATAAATGCTTTAACTGCGGGCTTTACATTGGATTTTAGGGACTATATTGAAGACGGATATTTCAGAAGAAAAGTTTCGCTCGGAAAATCTTTTGCTGTATTAAATGGTAATATAACCTTTTCAAATCCAAGCCTTTTAACGAGCAATCTTTTTTTCACCTCCTATCAGCTAAAAAGTTACGGTACGTTAAATACTTTTAAGTCTACAGCTCTAAACTTCCGCTTACTTGGAATATACACCAATGGCGCTCTTCCCTATCAAAATTTATATTCGCTTCCCGGAAATATCAATTTGACGGCTCAGAATTTTACTTTCAGAACTTTGAACTTAAATGAAATTATGGGTGACAGGGTTGCAACATTGAATTTAGAAGAAAACTTTGGCAGCGAATTATTTAGACTTTTAAGAATTCCCGGTTTGAAAGATTGGGATATTCAATTAAATACCTTTCTCAATATTGCTTATTCGGATATTAGTAAAGGATCAAAATCAATTTTAATTGTACCAGTAAAAAGCTTTACCCATCCTTTCTATGAAGTCGGATTTGGAATAGGGCATGCGCTTATTCCGCTTGAATTGGAATTCGCCTGGCGTCTTAATTACAGAGGAGTAAATAATTTTAGAGTTGGGATAAATACATTCATCTTTTAAAAAACAAAAGCGCTCAAAAGAGCGCTAAGAGAAACGCAAGTAACCAAATATTTTATTAGCTCTTCGGTTTTGCTTCACTAACGATAATGTTGCGACCTTTTAATTCCGCGCCATTAAGTGCTTGAATAGCCTTGCCTGCATCGGATTCGTTTTCCATTTCAACAAATCCAAAGCCTCTTGATCTACCGGTCTGACGATCGGTAATAACTTTTGCAGAAACAACGGTACCATGCACTTCGAAAGCCGACTTCAAAGTATCGTCATTTACTGCCCAGGGAAGCGATCCCACAAAAAGTTTAGTACTCACTAACTTACCTCTAAATAATATTAATAAAACAGTACGGTTCTTTAAACCGGAGAGAAAAATAGTACTATTATTTTAGAAAACAAAATAATTTTTTCATTAAACCATGGATTACTTTGATAACCATAAATGCCCAAACTCCCTACACATCAGCATAAACTTAATGATTCAACCTTATAAATCTTCCAATTCCATTCGAAAAAGAAAAAGCAAATCAGAACTAAACCCCTAAAAATTATGAATGCACTCTGAATGCACTGTGAATACACTCTGAATGCACTATAACAAGC
>JAJYSI010000495.1 GCA_021793635.1 Bacteroidota bacterium | reverse complement strand
TTCTGCAAAAAAGAAGTAATAGGAATTTTATCTTTTACTACTATCTTTTGTTCTTCTTCGTTAAGCAAATTGAAAAGGACAAAGACGTCGGCGTCTTTCCAGATATTAGTTAAAGATTCTACAACTCTTTCCGAGCCGGCGTAACCGGCAAACCAATCATGTACAATTGCGGTTTTCAAATATTTATATTTCCCTCACGCTGTTAAAATAGAATCAAAAAGTTTTTTATAATCGGAAGAAAATCTTTCCATGCTGAATTTCTGCTCCACTGATTTCCTGGCATTATTTCTTACGGTTTCAATCTCAATAGAATTAAATTTCTCAATGCAGTATTTGATCTTTTCACTCAATGCCAAGGTATCCGACGGCGGTACCAGAAATCCATTTACGTTGTTTTTAATAAGTTCTTTTGGTCCTCCGACATCAGATGCAATTACAATTTTACCAAATGATAATGCCTCCAGTACTGTAAAAGAAAACGATTCGGGAATGCTGGAGTAGTTTATCAAGATGTCTATGCTTCCGTAAATTTTTGCTTTTGATTTTTCAAATCCGTGAAAATGAACATTCCTTTCTAAGTTTGCTTCACTAATAAATTTCACCAATTCTTTTTCGTACTGAATCGAATCCGGTTCATCTTCTCTTGGTAAACCATAAATATGTAGATGAACATCCCGGTTTATAAATAAACTTTCTTTAGCAGCTTGTATAACTTTATCTATAGCTTTGAGCCGGATTATACTGCCTACTACTCCGATATTTATATTTACATTTTTAATTGAATCAACTTCATCCGGTTCTGGAAGATTTATCCCATGATAAATTTTAACCATCTTAATTGTGCAATCTTCTCCGCATATTAATTGCAAATTGTCTGAAACAGAATCCGAAATGCATACAAGTTTATCGGCGTACCGGCTAAGCATTTTTAATATTTTAGTCTCAAGCGAACCTTCCTTATAAATCAGATGCTGGATAACGACTAATTTCTTTCTTGTAAAAATTTTTAACGGGACGCTATATAATCCGGCAAAATTTCCGTTAGCTAAGATCAAATCTATTTTATGCGTCAAAATTACTTTAATTAATCTAATTGCTGAAACAAGTAAGTTGAAAAATATTTTGATCCAAGATGCAGTTCCCCAAGTGTTTTCTTTGCGGTAGAATTTTTTCAAGTTGTTTATTCTAATTGTTTTAATTCCATTTTGCCGGAAGATTTTCATCGGTTCCCCTTCCGGCGAAGCGACAACAATATTATACTCTTTAATGTTCGCTGCAAGTTTGATTAAGAATTCTTCCCCGCCGCCCCAGCTCTGCATAACAGAAACACATAAAATATTTTTTTGTCTGTTATTCATTGTGCAGCTTAGCTCATAACGGAAAGAATTTTAACAAACAGAAAAGTAAAATAATGATAAAGATTTCTCAACCAGCGCACCAGAATTCCTTTGTTCCTTAAAAACTTATATCCTCTTAATGCAATTTTTCTTTTTGATGCAAGATATTCCAGCCGCTTCTGTTTCATTTCCCAATCGCTTGACGATTGCGCTGAATGAACCCGGTAGTAAGTATGAATCCTAGGAATAAAGCCGAAGTATCCCAGCTTGCTTAGCCGCAGCCAGAGGTCATAATCTTCAACGGCTTTAAGTTCCGGATCTTCGTCAAAGCCGTTCACTTCTTCAAGATATTTTTTTTTGATAAGAACCGATGAGCAAGTAATCGAATTACCTTTTGAAATCAGATCGTCATAACTTTTTGCCGCTTTGTGAAGCAGCGGAAGAACTTCATAATGAGGAGAAAATAAATTTACCTTTCCGAATGTAACGCTCATTGAATAAACAAATATCAGTTCGGGATATTTTTCCAGAATGCCGATCTGCGCACTTAATTTTTCTTTTGCCCACAAATCATCGCTGTCTAAAAAGGCAATAAGCTCGCCTTGCGCTTTGCTTATTCCAAAGTTTCTGGGAACTGCCGGTCTTCCGGCATGTTCTATCTTAAATAATTTTACTCTGCCGTCTTTCGTGGAAATCTTTTCAATTATCTCCGTTGTCTTATCTGTAGAAGAATCGTCAACGACTATAATTTCAAAGTTTGTGTAAGTCTGGTTGAGTACCGATGAAATGGTTTCTTTAATATATTTTTCAACATTGAATGCCGGAATTATTACAGAGACAAGAGGATTATAATTTCTCATTAATAAATTTTAATTCTTGTTTAATACTTTCTCAACCATTCTTTTCATGTAAGACTGGGCAGTATGTTCTGCTATTGATCTTTTATAACCGTTTTCAGATATAATATTTCGCAGCTCATTCGCTTCAAGAAAGAACTTAACAAGCTGAGGAATTCTCTCGATGCTTTCATAAACCGCGATCTCTTTATCTATCTCGTAAATCATATTTAAACCGGGAATAAAGTAGCTGAGCTGAAATCCGCCGCAGCCGTTTATTTCATAGTGTCTTCCCTTCACCTGCTCGCGTGTTTTTCTAAGCAGAACAATATCTCTCAAGTTTTGATAAGAATGCATCGACCACAAAAGAAATTTCGGATCTGTATAAACTGCATTTGAGAGATTCAAATTAATTTTTGATTGATTGAACACCTCAACCATTTCTTCCTGCTGAATCCATTTGCCGCGTTTGCCCCAGTCTCTTCCGAATACGCTTACTTTTATTCCTTCATTCTCCAAATGACGTATTATCCATTTCCTAAGCGGGCTGTAACCGCCGACGAATGAAACGTCGTACTTTTTCTTAACATCAAACTTCTTATAAATGGATGAATTGAAACCAAACGGCGAGTAAATTATATTCTTAAATCCTTCCAGCTCATACTGCTTCAGCATGTAATAATCCGGTGTGGTAAAATAATCGAAATATTTTATCCAATGCCGGGTAAACTTTTGACGCCACGGATCATCAAAAAAATAAATTACGGTTTTAGTTTTATCTCTAAGCACAGACAAAACCTCTTCATCAAATTGATCTTCCCAG
>JAJYSI010000019.1 GCA_021793635.1 Bacteroidota bacterium | reverse complement strand
CCATATAGATATATTTTATTTTCAAAAATTGGATTTCTAAGGATTGTTATATTTTTCTTATCCATTTAATCTTATTTCTCTTCTTAGGGTTGAGTGAATTAGTTTTCTAAATATTAAATAAAAATTTTATAATTGATGTTAGTAAGTCAGCCGTTACTTTAAAGCTTTGAACATGGTGTTGGCAAGTAAAGAGTAATTAACAACTAATTGTCCATATATTAACAACATATTCACATTTAAAATGAAATTAAGTTAAAAAAAGAAAAAGCTCCGGTAAGGGAGCTTTTTGCATTTGGCAAATTTTTAATTCTAAGAACAATTTATCTCAATATTTGTTCTTAATGTAGAAAGAATTTCTTTAAGATGAGCGTCTGTGTTTTTTTCTTCCTCAATTGCAGTACATGCATGAATTACCGTTGAATGATCTCTGCCGCCAAAATGCAAACCAATGGTTTTTAAAGAAGATTTGGTCAGCTCCTTTGAAAGATACATTGCAATCTGTCTTGCCATTACAACTTCCTTTTTTCTGGTCTTATCGCGGATTTTATTTTCATCTATCTTAAAGTAATCGCAGACAACTTTTGTAATTGATTCGATGTTAACGTTTACTTTTCTATCAGTTGCAATTTCTTTAACGGTTTTCTTAGCCAGCTCAAGATTTATTTCTTTGGAGCTTAGCGAAGCATTAGCCAGCAGCTTAATTAAACACCCTTCAAGCTCGCGGATATTTGACGTAATATTATTTGCAATATACTCAAGAATTTCCGTCGATATCATCATGCCATAGTCTTCAGATTTTCTTTTTAAGATTGCTATTCTTGTTTCCAGATCGGGCGGCTGAATGTCGGCGGTAAGCCCCCACTGGAATCTTGAAATAAGCCGATCATCAAGTCCTTTCAAATCTTTTGGCGGCTTATCGCTTGAAAGAATGATTTGCTTTCTTAACTGATGGAGCGTATTAAAAATTTGGAAGAACAAGTCTTGAGTTTTTTCCTTTCCAATTAAAAATTGGATATCGTCAATGATTAGCACGTCCATTTTTCTGTAGAAATTCGAAAACTCATTTAATGTATTGGATTGAATTGCCTCAACAAACTCAACCGTAAAAATATCTGCAGAAAGATAAATTACTTTTTTATCCGGAAGGTTTTGCAAAATCTTATTACCTATGGCTTGGATTAAATGAGTTTTTCCCAAACCAACGCCGCCGTAAACAAACAACGGATTAAATGAAGTACCGCCGGGGTTATCGCTGATAGCTCCCGCCGCAGCTCTTGCAAGCTGGTTTCCCTCGCCTTTTATAAAGTTGTCGAAAGTGTATCGGGGATTTAAAAAAGATTCAAACTCCTGTTTTGGTTTTACCGGCTCGATAGACTCTTCATGATTCTTTGCAGCGGTTTCGTTTTCAACTTGAGTGTCTTCTTTTTCAAGTTCTTCGGATATTACATAAGCAAGCTTTGCTTCGGGACCGAGTACTTCGTGAATGGTTTTGTTTATTAAAGTATTATAATGTTCGTCAATCCATTCCCAAAAAAACTGGCTTGGGAGTTGAACCCTTAAAGTAGAGTTCTCCAGCTCAAGAGGCTTAATCGGCATGAACCATGTATTATAAGTCATTAAGGTTACATTTTCCTTAATGGTTTTAAGACAGTCGCGCCAAATAGAAATAGGTTCTTTAATTATTTTTCTATCAGTAAAGGGAGTATCAATCATATTTACATATTAACAATCAAAAAAATCAAAATTTAATAAAATCTTCAAAACTCAAGAATAATAAAAAGTGCCGGGCAAAGTTATCAACATCTTACCAACATTAAGTATTTAGTTATAATTAATTAAAAATCAATTGTTTAGCGGGGGCTTTTTGATTTATTCACACAAACAAGATATAAACAGAGCCATCGTTTTGCACATAACAATTGTGAAACGTTTTCACAATTCAAACTTATCCACAACATATTCACAGAATTTTTTCATGTCTCGCCCGGTGAAAAAATAGGAAGTAAAAGGCTTGAGTGCAAATTAATTTTTGCAAAAAATTGAAAAAAATTTTCATGCCAATGTTCTTACAATTTAGGATGCAATAAAAGCAAGTTTATTGTATATTTGCGGATGATTTCTTAATTTTGCAGTCTTTTTGACAATAGGAGTTATTAGATGAAAAGAACTTTTCAGCCAAGTATAAAAAAACGAAAAAACAAACACGGTTTTAGGGAAAGAATGAAAACCGAAAACGGAAAAAAAGTGTTATCCCGAAGAAGAGCTAAAGGCAGAAAAAAGCTTACCGTTAGCGATGAGAAATAGCTGCTTTGAAAAAATATGGTCTTTCGGCTGACGAAAGAATAAAAAGGAAAAAGGATTTCGATGTAATCTTTTCTTCCGGCACATTTATTCACTCAACCGGTAAGAAAATTAAAGCGCTATACATAGTTGAAAAAAATAATATTGAGCCGGGTGTAAAAATTGCCGCAGTTGCCGGCAAGAGACAAGGTAACGCTGTTTGGAGGAACAGGATTAAGAGATTGATTAAAGAATCCTACAGACAAAACAAAGAAATCCTTTCCGGAATTAGTACCGAAAAAAAAATATTATTGAAGATCATTTTTTCTCCCTTTTCCCTAAATCAGAAAAATAATAAAGTTTTATCTCTAGAGGATATTTGGTCGGATATGTTGGATGTTATGACTAAAATAAAAAGCAAGCTGAGATGAGGAAATTTTTTATTTTCTTTATAAGGGGATATCAGAAATTTATTTCTCCGCTTTTCCCGCCGTCATGCAGATTTTATCCGACATGTTCCGAATATGCTATTCAGGCTATCGGAAAGTATGGTATACTGAAAGGCGGTATTAAAGCTGCCTGGCGGATTCTAAGATGTAATCCTTTTAATAAAGGGGGCTATGACCCCGTAGAATAATGGAATTTTAATGGATAAAAAAACAACAATTGCATTCATATTTATCGGAGCTATACTTGTTCTTTGGCTGTATCTTAATTCTCCAACGCAGGTAGAGCAGACACCGCCTAAAACAGATACCACGCAAGTCTCAATTGATAATTCAAAAAAGAATTTGACGGAAAAAGAAAGTGCGGCAACCGGAGAAAAAGCCGGGACTTCCAAAACTATTTCTGAAAATAAAATTGACAGCACGTCTTACGGAAAATATTTTTCTGTACCCTCCGGAAAAGAACAAATTGTAACTATCGAAAATGATCTTGTTAGGCTGGAGCTTTCAAGCCGCGGCGGCGATATTAAAAGATATTTTCTGAAGAAATACAAAAACTGGTATTCTCCCAATTCAAAAGGAGAGAAAAATTTTTATGAAACTCATGTTCAGCTTGTAAATTATCCGGAGGGCGGCGGCGGTCCTGACTTATCATTCGTTACTTCTGACGGCAAGGCTATAAATACCGCTAACATGGATTTCTCATCAAGCGCAAATAAAGCGTACTATAAAATATCAGGTAAAGATTCCTTAATTATTACTTATACCTTAAGCGCCGGTGAAAATAAATACTTGCAAAAGCAATATGTTTTTTACGGCGATAAATACAGCATGCAGTGCAGCTTAAAGTTTGTTGGATTAGGCAACGTAATAAGTAATAACGATGTTGATTTCGTTTGGAGAAAAGGGCTCCGTTTCGTTGAAGAAAATTCTGTTGACGAAGCCATTTACTCGAACGCCAGTGCTTATTACGGTGGTGATAACGTTCTGGTAGAGGCAACCAAAAATGGCGAGAAGATTCAGAAAAATTTTAAGGGCAATGTAGATTGGGTAGCCGCAAGAGATAAATATTTTGCTGCGATAATTGCACCGCAAAAATCCTCTGATGTTGACGGCGCTTATATTGACGGCATAAAACAAGCGTATATGAATAACGGGGAAAGAGCTTATTATAACATCCGGCTGATCCTTCCATTCGACAATTCAAATTTTGAACAGAAGAATTTTACAATTTATATCGGTCCCGTAGATTATAACCTGCTTAAAACCTACGGTCATAACTTTGACCAGTTAGTTGACTTCGGAAGTTTTCTCGGGCTTAGGTTTATAATTAAGCCGATAGCGGAGTACGTGCTTTTGCCGCTGTTTAATTTTCTGCATTCATTCATACCGAATTACGGATTGGTTATAATCGTCTTCTCTTTAATTTTGAAACTTGTTTTGTATCCGCTTACAAAATCCAGCTTCCAATCAATGAAGAAGATGCAGCTCCTGCAGCCCAAAATTACCGAGCTGAAAGAAAAGTATAAAGACGATCCGCAAAAGATGAATAAAGAAACTATGAAGCTTTATTCAACATACGGAGTAAATCCCGCCGGCGGTTGTTTGCCGCTCCTGTTGCAGATGCCGGTTTTCGTTGCGTTGTGGGGCGTATTTAAAACTGCCATTGAACTTAGGCAGCAGCCTTTCGTATGGTGGATTACGGATCTTTCAAGACCAGATGTTATTGCTACTCTTCCTTTTAAGATTCCTTTCTTCGGAATCGACCAGATAAGCGGCTTAGCTTTGCTTATGGGAATTACCCAGTTCATTCAGCAGAAGATGACTGTTAAAGATCCGAAACAGCAGGCAATAGTTTATATTATGCCGATCTTTCTTACGCTGTTATTCATGAGCTTCCCTGCCGGATTGAATTTATATTATTTCTTGTTTAATCTTTTCTCTATTGTTCAACAATATTACATAAACCACAAGCATGACGGAATGGAACTGCAGCCTGTTAAAAATTCCGGCAAGCAGAAAAAAGGTTTTATGACGAGAATGATGGAAGCCGCCGAACAAAATGCAAAAATTCAGCAGAGACGGAAAAGATGAAGCTAAATTCATGGCAATCATTAGAAAAATAATTATTGTATTTGTTCTGATTTTTATATCTAATGTTTTTGCTCAGAGTTCAACTCATATTTTAACATTTCAAACCAGAATTAAAAAGCTCCCGTTCGGTTTAACTGAACGGGTGCCTGAACCAATGCCACGGGTTGCATTAGCATTAAGCGGAGGCGGTGCACGCGGTCTGGCTCAAATAGGTGTTCTAAGAGCGTTAAAAGATTTTAACATACCTTTTGATATAATCGCCGGTACAAGTATGGGCAGTATTGTCGGCGGGTTATATTCTGCCGGATACAATTTGGATCAGTTAGATTCAATTGTAATGAACACTGACTGGGCAAACCTTCTCGCTTCAGACAGAGAAACAAACAGGCGCGACCTTTTCGTCGATCAAAAAATAAGTGAAGACAAAGCAATAATCGCTTTAAGACTTAAAGGCTTCAGTCTTGTTCTGCCGACTTCATTAAACAGCGGACAAAAGATTTCAAATTTCTTAAACCTCCTTGCTTTCCAGGCACCGATACATGTTGATTCCAGTTTTGATGAGCTTAGAACAAAGTTCCGTGCTGTTTGTACGAATCTTGTAACCGGTCAGCCCGTGGTACTGAACAGCGGATCATTGAGTGAAGCAATGAGAGCGAGTTCCAGCGTTTCGTTTTTTCTAGCCCCGGTAAAGATGGATTCGCTTACTTTGGTTGATGGCGGATTGGTTGAAAACATTCCTGTAAAAACGGCAATAAAATCCGGCAGCGATTATGTAATTGCGGTAAACACAACTAGCGATCTTCATCCTGAAGGAGAATTATCTCTGCCCTGGGAAGTTGCCGATCAGGTTGTAAGCATTCCAATGCGAAGGTTGAACGAAGATCAACTGAAACTTGCTAATGCCGTAATTACGCCAAACCTGGATGATATTCAAATAGATGATTTTTCTGATCCAGATTCCTTGATAATCAAAGGTTATAAATCGGTCTTACCAGAAATAGGTGAAATTAAACTTCAGCTTGATTCTGTTTTCCAAAAGAATCTGGACACAAAAGAATTTTATATCAAAAATGTTTTGGTAAGCAGCGGTGCTTCTTCCCTCGAAATGCCGTACCTTCAAAAATATTCAACTGAAGATTCGGTATCCAATTTTGAAATCCTAAAAGATTTATGTTCGATATATTCCCAAGGCTCGCTAGAGGATATAAAAGCTGAAATAAAGGAGTATCCGAAATACTCGAGTGTAAAATTTCTTCCGGTTTATAATCCTGTTATAAAAGATATCAGCTTAATCGGAGTTACTTTAATCAGCAAGAAGAAGGTTCTTTCCAGTTTTAACAATCTCTGGAACCATCCGTATAATCCCAAAACAATTTGTACCGACGCAATAAATGCAATTGATCTTTATCGTCAAGGAGGATATTCTTTAGCTGAAATTACAAAGATCAGCTTTAATAAAGACTCCGGTGATTTGAAAGTATTCTTTGATGAAGGAAAGATAGATAGTATTGCAGTTATCGGAAACAAGTATACAAGCCCTTCAATTATTACGAGAGAAATTCCGGTTACGGTTGGCGATTATTTTAATTATAATCAGATAAGGCAAGGACTAGTAAATCTTAGAAGCACAAACTTATTTAATGAAGTATATCTAAGCGAAGAAGATGAGAACGGCAAAAATATTCTGGATATTCAGGTTCAAGAAAAAGAATCCAGTCTGCTTAGATTAGGGTTTAGAGCCGATAACGAATATAATGCTCAGTTCAGCCTAGATCTTGTAGACGATAATTTATTCGGCAGCGGCACCGAGCTTGGACTTCTTATGTTAGCCGGCGAAAGAAACAGAGCTTTTGAACTTGTTCATAAATCCAACCGTATTTTTGATACATATCTTACCTACAAGATAAATGCATTTTATAGGTTTAACGATGTCAACACTTATGAGAGTGCTCCATCCACATCAATACGCCGGTTTTCATATCTGCAGAACGGCGAGTACCGCCAGATATTTTACGGCGGTTCTGTTTCTATTGGTACTCAGGTAAAAAGATTCGGCAATCTCATCTTCGAAGGATTATACCAATTCGATCAATTAAAGAATTTGAAGAACGACGTATTCAGTCCTTACACAACAAGGATTGTGAGCCTAAAAGTAAGCTCAACAATTGATACGCAGGACAGATATCCGTATCCGCTGAGAGGAATGTACTTCAAAGGAGAATATCAATCCGCTCAAACATTTTGGGGCGGAGATGTCGGCTTTACAAATTTCAGCTTCAATTATAAAAGCTATTTTACAATTGCAAACACTTATACCCTTTCACCAAGATTTATGGTTGGATTTGCGGATAAAACTTTACCGCTGACAGAAGAGTATTCTCTTGGCGGTCAGGATTCTTTTTTCGGTATGAGGGATTATCAATTTAGGGGAAGACAAATATTTCTGGCATCATTGGAATACCGATATCTATTTCCTTTTAAAATATTTTTTAATACATATTTTAAAGCAAGATATGATTTGGGTTCTGTTTGGGATGAACAGGAGGCAATCAGGTTAAAAGATTTAAGGCATGGAATTGGTCTTACTCTCTCATTCGATACACCTATTGGTCCGGCAGATTTTTCTGCCGGTAAAAGTTTTATGTTTGTAAAAAATCTTCCCGGTAATCCCCTAAGCTGGGGTGATACTATGTTTTATTTTTCTATCGGCTACTATTATTAATTTACTTACCTTCACGCTGGTAAATCTCTCCCAGCTTTTGAAAGCTTAACGCTTTTTCTTTATCACCTCGGTTCAAGTAAAGGTTTGATAAAGTAAAACAAAGAGGACTTTTAATTTCAACTTTTGAAATACCCTCTTCAACAGCTTCGGCAACTATTTCGAACTTTGGAATATTTAGCTCGCCGTTATACATTTTTGCTATCGCAAGATAAGGTTCATTTAAAGACGGATTTGAATCGGCAGCTTTCATAAAATAAACAAAGGCTTTTTCGTTGTGTTTACCGTATGAAGAAATCGACTCGAGCAATTGACCGACGCAAAAGAAAATATTGTAAGATAAATCCGGAAACACCTTGCAGATTTTTTCGGTGTACATCATAATTTCATCAATAGAAAGAGCCATGTTGCGGAGAAGTATTTTATAAAGCTCTTCATCTTTTATTTTATTTTCGATGGACAAACGGAAAGAATCAAACAACTCTTCCGGTGAGTTTGAGGTTCTAAAAACAGTTTCCAGGCTCTCAATTATTTTTTTATTCTTTGGCATATTAGACTTGTTGCTTCCGGAATGCATGGTAAAAATTTTAGAAGTTAAATAAGATATTTTAAAACATCCGCCTTGGTAAATTCGGGTAATTCATTTTCAAATTCAATAACCCCGTTTGAGCCCAGCGCTTTCTTTTGACATAGAATATATTTATGGGCGCCTAAAACCGCAAACCTGATATCCTTGAAGTAATTCGCTCTGTCGAATACGGCAAAACAAATCAACAGCGGATAGCCGAGCTTCTCTTTCCATTTTTCATAAATAGATACCGGTTGTTTTTCTATCTGCCATGACTGGCGGCGTTTTCCGATCCAGTTTATAAATGCTTTCTTACCTTTGTACTCAACTATAAGATCCGGGTAGTCTTTTCTTCCTTCCCAATTTTTTCTTATTTTTTTATTTTCCTTGAACGGCGAAAACTTAAATCCCCATTGAATTAATAAATCCTTGCCGCATGTTTCCGCCATTTCGTGCAGCCTAAAGCCGCCGATTTCAGATGTATTCTTAGATTGAACAGAATCTTTCTTAATCATTTTGCGCCTTTCTTTTTTACTGCGAGGTTATAAAGATCGATATATTTCTTAGCCGAGTTATCCCATGAAAAATCTTCTTTCATCCCGTTTGTTTGAATTTTTTTCCATGTCTTTTTATCCTTAAAAGTGTTTAGAGCATCTCGCAAAACATTGCAGAGTTCCTCTGATGAATTATTCTGAAAAGAAAATCCATTACCGGAACTGCTGCCGTTTTGTTTTGACACAATCCAGTCATGAACAGTATCTGCTAAGCCGCCGGTTTGTCTTACAATAGGAACGGATCCGTATTTCAAGCTGTAGATCTGGTTAAGCCCGCACGGCTCGTATAATGAAGGCATTAAAAACATATCAATGCCGGCTTCGACAATATGTGAAAGCTCGTTATTAAAGCCGATGTAAACGGCAACTTTCTCGGGATATTTATGATGAAGATTCATAAACATCTCTTCGTATTTTTCCTGACCGCTGCCAAGAATTATCCATTGCGCTTCCAACTTCATTAATTCTTCAGATGCCTTTTCAAATAAATCGAATCCTTTTTGGCTGACCATCCTCGAAACAATTCCTATTAGCGGAATATCTAAATTAAAATTTAATCCGAATTGCTTGAGCAGAAACTTTTTGTTTTCCTGCTTTCCCTTTAAATTTTTAAGTGAAAAATGCTGGCGAAGAAATTTGTCGGTTTCAGGATTCCATTCCGAATAATCAATGCCATTTAATATACCGAAGAGATCATCTTTTCTTTGTTGAAGAACATCTTCCATGCCAGCGCCGAATTCCGGTGTTAAAATTTCCTTTGCATAAGTTTCGCTTACAGTATTTATTATATCAGAGTACATTATCCCGGTTTTCATAAAAGAAAAATCGCCCCGATATTCAATTGGACTGTTTTGGTAAAACAGCTCTTCTCGAATTTCCGCTTTCTTAGTGGATAATTTTGAAAATCTTCCCTGGTAGCCGATGTTGTGGATGGTGAATAAAGTTGATGTTCTACTGAACAGCATATCCCACGCATAATTTTCTTTTAAATAAAAAGGAAGAAGCCCGCACTGCCAGTCATTACAATGTACAACATCCGGAGCCCATTTTAATCTTTGTAGCGTTTCAATTACGCTTCGATTAAAAAGAATAAACCTTTCGTCTTCGTCGAATCCATCAGTATAGAGCTGGTCGCGGTGAAAGTAATGGGGGCAATCAATAAAATAAACTTCAATAGACGAGCCCGGTACAACGGATTGATAAACGTGTACCAAACGGGTATGCTTCGAAATTTTAACCGGGATTTCCCCAATCTCCCAATTGTAATGAAGATTGAATTCATTTTCATTTATCGAATAATATTTCGGAATAAACAACTTTACCTCGCAGCCCAATCTTTCTAAAGCTTTTGGCAGAGAACCGGCAACATCTGCCAGACCGCCGGTTTTAGCGTATGGAACCGCTTCCGAACTTACAAATGCAATCTTCATTGTGCGAATCTAAATAACCTTTCTATTGAAATATAAAAAATAATTTTTTAAAGTATTGCATACACAATACCAAGCTGCAGCGCCTGCTTCATTTGTACGGTCGGCGACTGATCTTTCTGGTAAATTAAAAGGAAGCCGAGATTAACATTAATGTAATTGTTTACTTTTGCAACCAAAGCATTATCCCAGCGTACATCCCACACATCAAGATGGTTGAATCTTGTAAATAGGGTTAGGTTGCTTGTAAAAAGTAAATTGTTCATTACTTGAAATTTTCCCGAAGTAACCGATTGAAGTCCCGTCTCGAGTTTGAAAGCTTCTACCTTTGTTGTTGTTGGATCGTCAGAATACTGCCTAAATTTATTTGTAAAAATTTCTTCTGCTGCTATTCCAAGCCTTGTACTAAAGTTAGTAAGTTTATCGTAAGTAAATCCCAGGCTCTGAGTAACATAACCAGGATCAAAGAAGTTTGCAATTTCCGTTGCGGTATTTCCATTATAGAAATATCCCGCGGCAATTGTTGTGCGTATTGTGTTGCCGAAGAATGGATCTACTGCCCAGCCAAGCGACCTTGATAGAACTGTTTCCATATAAAAATCATTATCGTTAGTCTTAAAGCTTCCTCCGCCAAGTTTTGTCCTTCCGTAAGCGGCGTTAATGTTATTTTTAAATGTCCAATTATTGGAGATATATTTTGCCCCAAGGTTTGCAGTTATGGTCCAAGTCATAGAATTCTCGCCGCCTTGCGTCCAGTTGCTTAACGCAAGCTGGCTGACGTTTAATCCGGTTATTGCAGTTGGTATCCACACATTTAATGTGTCATTTGCAGCAAAAGCATATTCGGATATAAGCACTAAAGCTGCGACAAAAACAAGTAATTTATTTTTCATCATTTAATCCTTAATTTTATTTATGAAATAATTCAATTTATTATAGACGAAAATGAAATCCTTAGTTAACGGTTTATCTGTATTTAGCCATGGCAATTCTAAGAGTAAACCTATTTTATTTCTTCATGGTTTCCCCTATGATAGCAACATGTGGCTCCCGCAGGTCAACGCTTTGCAAAATCAATATTTTTGTATAACCTATGATTGCCGCGGGCTCGGTAGTTCACCAGCCGGTGATGGTCAATTTACAATGGAGTCATTCGTTGACGACCTTAAATATATAATAGATGAATTAAAAATCAAGAAGCCGGCTCTTTGCGGGCTTTCGATGGGCGGGTATATTGCATTGAGAGCTGTCGAAAGGATGGAAGATTATTTCAGCGCGTTGATTCTTTGCGATACTAAATCGGAAGCCGATAATAATGAAGCAAAGCTTAGACGAGCCGCAGGAATTAAGATGATAAATGAGGAAGGGATTCAAAAATTTGTAAGCGGATTTATACCTACTTGCTTTACGGAAAATTCTGTAAAGAATCTGCCGGCATTTAAAGAAGCATTGGAAAGAGCTATTACGTTTGATCCGGTTGGCGTTAAAGGATGTTTGCTTGCAATGCAGGGAAGAACCGACACAACTGCAAATCTAAACAAAATAAAAATTCCGGCTCTCGTTGTTTGCGGCGAAGAAGATAAACTTTCTTCCCCAAGCGCTATGAAAGGGTTGGCAGAAAAAATAAGTAATTCTGAATTTGTAGTTGTTCCCGGTGCTGCTCATATTACGCCTCTTGAAAATCCGGAATTCCTTAACAAAGCATTTTTTGCTTTCCTAAATAAAATTGGTAAATAAAAAATTATCACGACTTCTAAATAATGATTACCTTGAAAATCTTCTCCCGGAAAGTATTCATTCCTTATTAATTTTAAGAAAGAAATTTTAATATGAATAAAAATCTCGACCGCTTAAATGATTTTTCTGATCTAAGAAAAGATTTCCCGTCGCTTGGCAGAAAAGTAAACGGCAATTCAATTGCTTATCTTGATGGACCCGGCGGCAGCCAGGTTCCGCAGCAGGTTATTGATGCTATCTCAAACTATTATAAAAATTCCAACTCCAATACTCACGGAAATTTTATAACTTCGGAAGAGACGGATAAAATTATTGAAGCAGCTCGTCAGTCTGCTGCCGATTTTCTTGGAGCTGAAAGCAGCAAATGTATTTCTTTCGGCGCCAACATGACTACACTTAATTTTTCACTAAGCAAAGCTATTGCCAGGTCTCTGCAAAAAGGAGACGAAATTCTCATAACGCAGTTAGACCATGAAGCCAATAGGGGACCGTGGATCAATCTTAGAGAACAAGGAATTATTTTAAGAGAAGTTTTATTAAAGCAGGATGGTACACTTGATTATTTTGATTTCGAAAAGAAGATAAATGAGAGGACAAGGCTTGTAGCTGTGGGACTCGCCTCAAATGCATTGGGGACTGTGAATAATATAAAATTAATAAGACAGCTTACTTACGAAGCCGGCGCATTACTTTTAGCCGATGCAGTCCACTTCGCTCCTCATTTTCCAATTGATGTTAGCTGGCTTGATGTTGATTTTTTGATTTGCTCGGCTTACAAATTTTACGGACCTCATGTGGGAATTCTTTATGCCAGGGAAAATATTTTAGAAAGATTTAACCCGGATAATCTTCGTACGCAAAGTCAATCAGCTCCATATCGAATAGAAACCGGAACATTAAATCATGCTGCAATAGCTGGTGTTAATGCAGCGATAAATTATATTTCCTCATTCGGAAAAGGAGATAATCAGCATGCTAAACTTAATGATGCAATGCAAAAGATAAACAGCTATGAACACAAGCTTGCCCTTATGCTTTACTCCGGATTGAAAAAAATTAAAGGAGTAAATATTTTCGGGCCAACTTTTGACGAGCCGTTAAGAGCACCAACAGTTTCCTTTACAATCGATGGAATAACCGCATCGGATGCATGCAGGAAGTTAGGAGAAAAAGGTCTTTGTCTTTGGGACGGACATTTTTACGCCATCCGCGCTGTTGAATTATTGGGTCTGCTTGACAAAGGTGGTCTCATAAGAGCAGGCATTTCAATTTATAATAATGAAGAAGAAATTAGAAGACTTATTAGAGAAGTAAAAATTATTACAAGAAGCTGATGAATTAAAATCTCTTGTACTGCCAACGAACTGTCCTAATTAACTTATGTAAGTTTTAGGTATACTTAAATGCTGACAGATATTCAGATAGATATTTATCCAAATATTTTCTCTTGTACTGCATAATATACCTTGGATGATCGAGTACGATAATTCTTTTGAAAAAATTATTTTCTTTATTTATTTCTTCAAAAAAGATGCTGTTTTTTCTTCCAAGGCAAATAACATAATCCCTACTCGAGCCAAACTCTATATGAGCCTTCACCGTTTCAATAATAAATGGTTTTAAGAGGTTGAATAATTTTTTTTCGTCATAGTAATTATAGTTTAATCCATCTTTTATTAACGCAAGAGGATAAAGCGGACTAATAAAAAATTTGGAATAAAAATCATTTGCCCCTCCGAACTTATTAATAAAATTATACATGATCGCGCTTGAAATTTCTTTTTTCTTTTGAAATCTATTTTTGATGTCGCAGTAGATCTCTAGTGCCACCGGGTCTGTGAAAGATACTCCGGTTATACCCCCGCCAAATCTACCCGGATTTATACCGAGGGCTAAGATTCTTTTGTTATTGTCAAAAAAATATTTTTTATAGAATGACTCAACTATACTTTTAACATCATCATTTAAATACGGATTCAATGCACTGATATTTCTAGGAAGATAATTCGGTGTTGGGAGGTTTAGAAAAAAGTTTATTGCTCTACCAGCAAAAGTTGAATCCGGATTCATCTTATGATCTGAATTTTTTTTATGATAAATAGTAAATTTAGAAATATTTCTAACCGGAAACTTAGCGAATAGTTTTGAAAGCACAGCGAAAAGTATTAATTTTGCCCCGCACCCTTAGCTCAGTTGGTAGAGCATCTGACTCTTAATCAGCAGGTCGCGGGTTCGAGTCCCGCAGGGTGCACAAAAAAAGCTTATTTTTAACTAAATTTAGACCTTTGCGTCTGACAGAAGTGTAAGACGACCACCCTTTTTCTCAAAGCCTACTGAACGTTTTACTGAACGTTTTTTAACCTTTTTAAAGCCTTCGTTCTTCACCCTTAAAATAACGAGGTTGATATGATGCTCTTCAAGCGAGATGGTTATTATCATGTCGAATATTTAGACCAAACTAATCAAAAACTGAGAAGGAAGTCTCTTAAGACAAAGAATAAGAATGAAGCACTTAAAAGACTTACTGATTTTGAAAATTCTCTGTTGCCAAAACAAAAAAGTGAATCTTTAACATTGTATGCATTTAAAGATAAATACATAAATTTCATTAAGGTAGCTGGCACTCATAAATATGCTGTATCAGTCGACTTATCTTTCAGGAAATTAATTTCTTATATAAATCAGGATGTTCCACTCATTGAGCTAAATCGCCTCATGCTAGAAGAATATTTACTTAAAGTGTTCGGACATAGTAAATATTCTGCCTACCTCTATCTTCGAACCCTTAAAGCTGCAATGTATAAAGCGATAGTATGGGGATATTTGAAAGAGAATCCTATCAAGGGAATTAAACTTCCGAAGATTCCGCAAAAACACCCAACATTCATTTCTGAATTAGAACTCGATAAGATAATCGAATGTGTAAAGGAGAAAGATCTTCAGGACATAGTCGTTACTGCATTCTTTACTGGTATGCGAATGTCGGAGATATTAAACCTTCAATGGAGCGCGGTCAATTTCAATTCGGGGATCATCACGGTTCAGAACAGTGAGACCTTCACAACCAAAAGTAAAAGGGAACGGGTAATTCCGATGCATGGCAAAGTCAAGGAATTATTAATTCATCGGAATAATAATTCCGGGAGTCATGTATTTTCCAAGAACGGGATTCTCTACCACCAGGAATTTATCTCCCATAAGTTCAAGAATGCTGTAAGACAAGTTGGATTACCCGAAGCTTTGCATTTCCACAGTCTCAGACATAGCTTTGCCAGCAACCTGGTCCAGAAGGGAATATCGCTATACGTGGTTAAGGAGCTTCTCGGTCATGAGTCAATCACGACCACTCAGATATATTCTCACCTACGGCAGGATAGTTTAGTTAAAGCTATTTCAGTATTGTAAAGGAAAGGTAATTTCAGATATTATATAAACGGAAAGATTCAGGCAAATAAATGTAGCCCGGAAGTTTCCCGGGCTAATATTTTTTGAATGTTAGTTCCAGTATAGAGTGGTACAGGATCGTAGCCAAATCCTTTCAGATTCCATTATGTAGAATCAGTGAATAGAATGTTATTCTCCATTAAAGAGTAGCCTATTGTTTGGAAACTCTTATTTGTATGTGCTTCACCCAAACGAGGTTGTCATCATTCTTATCGATTACGATATTACAGACAAATTCTTCGAATTCATACATCTTTATGAAGATCTGTCTTTGCTACTTCCCATATCGTTTAGATACTCAAATAAGGATACGACTTTTGTTGAGTTTTTTGGAACTCAAGATAATTGTATTCCTTTTGTCATTAGTTTACTTAATTCATCAAGATCAATCATTATGCGACTGCCAAGACCAGCTTTCTGGATTTTACCTGCATGAATGTTCTGACGTATAAATTCATCGGTAGTTCGGAGAATATGAACTGTTTCTTTGATAGAGAATAATGTCTTCTGGGGATAATTTGATTTAATTAATTCTATGTTTTCTTGAAGATTTCTTCCTAAATGGGGTAGAGCAGTTAGGAAATAAATATTATGATTTCCACTATGAATGTTGAAATCAGAGGCTCCTTTTTTCTGATTATTGATATTTGGGTGCTCAGGTGTAGCCTGAGATGATAAATTAATTTTTTTCATTTACTTTTAATGATAATTGGTTAATTAGATAGTTTGTTTATGTTATTAATTTGTTACAGACAACAGAATCAATGAGTTATTTCCATAATTAGACTCTCGGATTGGAATCATTTTACTCTTGCACGCTGCTTTGAAACTGTCCAAGGCTGATTGTCTGGACAATTACTTTGTGCTCGTTAATCTTAAAGTGTAACGTAAGGGGCAAAGCAAATCCTTTTTTAGGTTAAATAGATGCCTTTGCCTTTTCATTTTATGACACAATCACTTTTAAATTGTGACCAGTATGCTTCTTTCATTATTATAAGTAATTCATTCTCGTAAGTGCCTTGAACTATGAAGCTATCGTGCATACAAAGACACAGCTGATTGTTTTCCATAAAGTGCTTCATTACCTTCTCTGCTATTATGGAATCATACCGCATCAATTCAAGCCCAATACCGGTATAGAAATTATCTTTAATTTGTCAGGGGCCAAAAGTATTCCCCAGTATTTTTGAATTAGGGTCATAAGCATTCCTCAGTCAGGGTCAAAAGGATTCCCCACCTATAACTATTCTTTTTAAGCCGGGGGCTTACTAATAAACCGGCTTACAAATAGCGAAGCAGTAAAACAAACAAGCAGT
>JAJYSI010000494.1 GCA_021793635.1 Bacteroidota bacterium | reverse complement strand
GCTGGAAATTAAAGATGCACTGCAAATTCTTAAACAAATTTTAACCGGCTCCGGCTATGCTCATTCAAAAGGATTTGTACATAGGGATATTAAACCTTCTAATATTATTATCAACCAAGAAGGTGATGTGAAAATAATGGATTTCGGAATTTCGAAATCAATTCATGAATCGAAAGGAATTACCAAAACCGGTACTAAAATTGGTACTATCCTATATATGAGTCCCGAACAAATTAAAGCGCTTGAACCTACTAACCAGAGCGATATCTATTCAATCGGAATTACTTTTTACGAAATGCTTACTGGGGTAACTCCTTTTGATTCAGGAACTGAATTTGATATTATGGAAGCTCATCTTAAAAAAAATCCGTCTAAACTTTCCGGACAAATCGCAAATATTCCTACTGAAGTTGACTTAATAATTAATAAGGCGCTTAATAAATCGATTATCAAACGTTATCAGTCATGTGAAGAATTTTTAGAAGATGTAAATCAATTATTACTAAAACTTTTTACTTCGGAATCTAAGAAGAAAACTGTAGCTGAAAAGAAAGTACTTAGTAAGGAGAATTTTTTCCCAAAAATCAAATTCTATATATATGCGTTTGTATTTTTTTGCATACTGGGCGGATTATTTTACTTTGTCTATATTACAGTTTCCCAGTTTTGGAATGGTTCAGAAAGTAAAGCAAGTAATATCAATACACTGAATAACTATGAGGCTAACCAGCTCTTAAAATCTTCATGGAAAGTTATACCAGGTCCTGTTTCTAATACCCTGAATTCCATCTATTTTATAAATGATTCTAACGGTTTTGCCTGCGGTAATCAAGGCGCTGTAATCTCTACTGTGGATGGAGGCAAGACTTGGCAGACGCTAAACGACTCTTCAGGTATCGATTTGTATGATATCAATTTTTTAGGAGCTTCAAAAGGTTTTATTGTTGGCTCTCAAGGGACACTATTAAGTACGGTTGATACAGGGAAAACATGGCAAAAAATTAATCTAAATACAACCGAATCATTATTTAAAATTTATTTTCTTAAAGATAATAAAACCGGGTTTATTGTAGGCGCGAAAGGTATTATTCTTAGAACGAATGACGGAGGTGCATCCTGGAATATGTTAAATTCGCCTACACAAGAACTTTTATATAGCATAAGTTTTGTGAATAATAATACCGGGTTTATAGTAGGTTGGAGCGGGGAAGTATTAAAGACAACTGACTCAGGAAATAATTGGATTGAAACAAAAGAATTTTCCGGTCAATATCTAAAAGACATAAAATTCTTTGATAGTAAAACTGGAATAATAGTCGGCGGGGGAGGAGTAATCGCTAGGACGGATGATGCCGGAGATAATTGGAAAATCATTATCTCAAATACTTCATCAGGGCTTTATGCCGTTAGTTTTTTGGATAAAAAGGATGGGATGATTTTAGGTGGCAAAGGAGAGCTTTTAACCTCGACTGATGGAGGGGAAAAATGGAAAGTTATTCCGAGCGGTAGTTTCGTTTCTTTGTTGGCAATATGGGAAACACCTTCAAAAAAAATATTTATTACCGGTGATAACGGGACAATTTTAACTAATTCAAAGTGAACGGTTTTGGAATCTTTCAGGAACATAATCTAAAAATAGTGAGAAAAATAATTGGACAAATTTGTAATTGAAGGCGGCAAAAAGCTATCAGGTAAAATTGAAATAAGCGGCGCGAAGAACGCCTCCCTTGCTTTAATGCCCGCATGTTTATTGGCTTCAGGGAAATCTCTTCTTTATAATACTCCGGAATTAAACGATGTTTTCACAATGATGAAATTGTTGAATCATCTGGGAGTTGAAAGTACATTCAAAAATCATTTAATGGAGCTTGATACAAAAAACATTACAAGCCAGGATGCTCCTTATGAGCATGTAAAAAAAATGAGAGCCTCCGTTTATGTGCTTGGGCCATTGCTCACTAAATACGGTATGGCAAAAGTCTCCTTGCCAGGCGGATGTGCCTGGGGCCCTCGCCCGATAAATTTGCATTTGGAAGGGCTTAAAAAATTAGGCGCTGAAATCGACTTGGTGGAAGGATATATTATCGCAAAATCAAAAAGATTAACCGGAGCTAAAATTAATTTTGATGTCTCATCTGTCGGCGCTACCGGAAATATCTTAATGGCTGCTTCGTTAGCGAAGGGAACTACCGTATTAAATAATGCTGCGATGGAACCGGAAATAACCAACCTTGCTGAGTTCCTCCTGAAAATGGGAGCTAAAATAAACGGCGTTGGAACTTCTACTCTGGAAATTGAAGGTGTTGAGGAACTGCAACATACTGAAATGGAAACTATCCCCGACAGAATTGAAGCGGGTACATTGCTGATTGCAGGCGCAATTACTAATGGTGCGATCACTCTTACTAATTTTCCTTCAAAATTAATTAATTCTGTCCTTGCAAAATTGGAGGACAGCGGTTGTAAAATTAATATCGAAAACAATTCTCTTTCCTTGGATGCCACATCTAATCAAATTAATTCCGTCGATATAACCACGGCAATTTATCCCGGTTTTCCGACTGATATGCAAGCTCAATGGACGGCTTATATGGCAATTGCCAATGGAACTTCGACAGTAACCGATACAATTTATCTCGATAGGTTTAAGCACGTTCCCGAATTATTAAGGCTTGGTGCAAATATTAACGTGAACGATAATCGCGCTGTTATCAAAGGTGTTGAAAAATTAAAAGCCGCTAAAGTAATGTCTACTGACCTTAGAGCAAGCGCAAGCTTAGTACTAGCTGGTCTTGCCGCAGAAGGCACTACAGAAGTTTTGAGAGTTTATCACTTAGACAGAGGTTACCAAAAAATTGAAGAAAAGCTAAGCTCCCTTGGCGCAAAAATTCAGCGTGTAAAAGGAAGTGAATATTAATTGTGGCGTATGTTAAAAAAATATTTACCGGATACAATTTTCTGTCGATTTATCTGTTCATAATTCTTCTGATAAATCTTCTTCT
>JAJYSI010000493.1 GCA_021793635.1 Bacteroidota bacterium | reverse complement strand
TTTTTTGAAAGCCTATCAACAGCTTCTGCGGAAGTAGGGAAGGCTTACGAAGGGAAGGGAAGCCCACATCCTTGCCCTCTCCCAAAGGGCGAGGGAATAGAGCGCAAGGGAAAGGAGTACAAGAAGAGAGAGCTTTTTGAAAAGTTTACAATGGAATTTCCGGAGTATTCAGATTTGCAGCCGGTTAGGTTTTCAAGATGGCTGAAAGAAGCTGCCAGAATAAAAGAATTAAAGATTGTTGAAAGGAAATCCGGAATGGAAAGATATTTGAAAATTGGGACTGAGGAAGTGTTGGACAATTTGGACAAGTCTCTTTTTGATGAGAGGTAAAAAAGTGAAATAAAGTTGTCCAAGTTGTCCAAAACAGGTAAAACCTTTGAACTTAATTTGTTTTGGATGTTTATTTTGGACAACTTCGGATTGCGAAAGAGACCAAGCCTGTCTCTGGCAGGTAAATTGGACAAGTTGGAAAAAAAAGGAAAAGGTGAAGTTGTCCAACTTTTGTTAGTAAAAAGACGGGAAATTTATTCAAATCAAAATCTTTTCTTTATTAAGAAATAATTTGGACAACTTGGACGAGTAGTATTAAGGTTTTAAAATAAAATGGCTTTTGAAGTTGGACAACCATGTCGGTTAAATAGATCAAAGGAGATTCACTGCATTTTTAAATTCTTATTTTGTTGGGAACATTCATTGTAAGGTTGAGAGTTATAAATAAATATAACGTTTCTAATATAAAATTAAAGTAATTTAGCTATACCTTTTTTGCTATATCGTTGCAATAAAAATTCTTTCATATCACTAAGCGGGAAATCTTCTTCTGACATAAAATAATTTAGCCAGATTCCATCAAGAAATACATCGACAAATCTGGATTCAATTTCAGGGTTTTTAAAACCTAGATCAGATAAAATCGCTTCCAAAGTTTTCATATATTCTTGTGTGTTTGATACAGCCATTTTCTTAACTTTCTTCAAAATCCCAGGCTGGGCTACAAAGGATATATAAAGCTTCCATAATTCTTTATTACTTTCGAGAAGATTGAACACAGCTTCAATCCCATATTTCATTTTATCAAATGGATCATCATGACATAGGAACTCATTGAAAATATTATCCGCCATCTGCAGCCATTGATTGATTAATTCTTCCAGTATTTTTTGCTTGCTTGTGAAATAATGATAAGTGAGACCTGTAGATATTTTAGCAGCTTTTGCTATATCATTAATAGAAGTATTCTCGTATCCTTTCCTGGAAAATAATTTAATAGCAGTCTTAAGAATGGTGTCTCTTTTCTTTTCTCTTAGTTGAGCAAATTGTTCTTTAGTTCTCGGCATAATGTTAATATTGAATTAAAGTTCAATTTAAAATTATTCTTAATATCACATTAAAGCAAGTTAATTGCTATAATCATAAAATTATTTATTGAAAAAGGAGAGCATATATTGATTGTTATGGCTTTAATATTTAAGTTTGAATGAGTATTCAATCAAAATTAAATATTCTTATTAAGAAATGATGTATGGAATATGAAAAAGCTATTACTTATATGTTCGATAGTAACACTAATTTTAACCGGTTGCAACAATAACAATAGTTTTGATGCATCCGGTTCTTTTGAAGCTGTTGAAACAATCATTAGTGCCGATGCGAACGGAATAATAAAAAAGTTCGATGTTGAAGAGGGGCAAGAATTAGAGGCTGAGCAAAATATAGGATATATAGACACACTTCAGCTACATTTAAAAAAAGAACAGCTTAAGGCACAAATAAAATCTATATTAAGTCAAAAGCCCGATGTGTCAGCACAACTTGCTTCACTGCAAGTACAGCTTCAATCAGCCGAAAGAGATCAAAAGAGAACAGCGGAACTTGCAAAGACAGGTTCCGCAACACAAAAGCAACTCGACGATGCTAATACCCAGGTTGCTGATATTAAAAGAAAAATAGAAGCTCAGAAATCTTCTCTTGATATTTCCACAAAGTTTATTGAAGCCCAAACAGATCCACTACGATACCAGATTGATGAAGTAAATAAACAAATCCATGATTGTCTGATAATTAATCCAATTAACGGAACCGTGCTAACAAAATATGTGGAACAAGACGAAATGGCTACGGAAGGGAAAGCTCTATACAAAATTGCGGATTTGTCCTCAATTATATTAAGAGCTTATCTAACAGGTAACCAGCTCACCCATGTAAAATTAAACGAAACCGTAAAAGTATACGTGGACAACGGAAATGATGAATACAAAAAATATAGTGGTAAAATAGAGTGGATAAGCGATATCGCGGAATTTACCCCGAAAGATATTTTAACAAAAGAAGAGCGGGAAAACCTTGTGTATGCTGTAAAGATAAAAGTGAAAAACGACGGTTACTTGAAAATAGGAATGTATGGTCAGGTAAAACTATAACAGAAGCGGAAGTGCAATAATCTTGCTTAGATATAGAAAAGGAATTTTAATATGGAGATACTAATACTTAAATCAAATATCGAAAACGATAATGATTTTAAGAAAATAAGAAATGAGTTATTTAACTCATTTGAAATCCATGAATGCACAATAGATCTCTATGACAGCGACAAAGTCCTACGAGTTGTCGGAGAGAAACTGAATATCGAAAATGTTATTGGTAAGATTAAAGATATGGGATATAGCTGCGAAGAGTTGAATTGTTAACGGAATCGATCATGAAAAAAATTATTCTGGAAAATATTAGGAAGAGTTATAATAAAGGCAAAATAACTGCGGTAGATAATGTGTCTTTTAGTATTGAAGAAGGAGAATTGTTCGGGTTAATTGGTCCGGACGGTGCGGGGAAAACTTCTATATTCAGAATACTTACAACTTTGCTTTTACCCGAAGGCGGAAATGCAAACATTAACGGATTTGATACTGTTAAAGATTTTATGGAAATACGTAATTGTATAGGTTATATGCCTTGTAAGTTTTCACTCTATCCCGACCTATCGGTTGAAGAAAATCTAAACTTTTTTGC
>JAJYSI010000492.1 GCA_021793635.1 Bacteroidota bacterium | reverse complement strand
CCTCAAGCTCGCAGAAGAGCATAATGTTCTTCGAGATGTTGCTATTGCAAGTAATGGACTAGGAAATTCATTGAGTTCTATCCCCGGACGGGAGGAAGAAGCACTTTATTATTTTAAAAAAGCAGTGCAAGCCGAGAAGGACCGCAATAATGATTTGGGACTGGCGATGAATTTGTTATCTATAAGTGGTTATCATATAGATCAAGGAAAACGTACTGAGGCTTTTAAAAACTTGCACGAGTTGAAAACAATTAATGAAAATCGTCAGGATGTTTTTGGTTTGGCTTTAACCGATGCCGCTTATGGTCAGGCTTATGAGCATTTGGATCAGGACTTTGAAAGAGCTAAAATGTACTATCAAAAAGCTTATGAAACCTATAAACATATTAACAATCATCGCAAAGAAGCACGAACGCTGGAATTGTTAGGAAATCTTGAATTTAAACAAGGCTATTTTGAAAGTGCACTTCGGTATTACAATCGTGTATTAGACATTGCTAAAGCTTATGGAAATAAATCCTTTCTTCAAAAAAGCCATCAACATATCAGTGAAATAAGAGAGCAACAGAATCGCTATGCAGAGGCACTTAGTCATATAAAAATAGCTCAAGCTTATAAGGATAGTATTGATTTGGCTAATCAGGAAGTGAAAATCGAAGCCCTGAGAAATCAATATGATCTCACAGCAAAAGAGGATCAGATTTTGCTTTTGCAAAAAGATCAAGCCTTTAAACAAGGGCAAATACGGGCGCAAGAACAACAAATAAGAGAACAACGGATTTATACCTTAATTTTATCAATAGTAGTTATCTTGATTGGTATCCTCATTGTTATTCAATATCGCAGACGTAAAGAGCGACGACAAGCAGAAGAGCAACTGCGATTAAAAGAGAAACAGCTCTTACAAGCTGAATATGATAAAAACTTGGCACAAGCTGAGATGTTAGTCTCCCGACTGCAAATCAATCCACACTTTATGTTTAATTGTTTGGGAGCTATACAGTTACTAATCCAAAAAAAGGAGAATAAAAAGGCACAGAAATACCTTGTGACTTTTAGCCGGTTTATCAGAATGGTTTTGGAAATGCCTAAACAAGAAACGATAAGTTTGGCGAAAGAGCTGGAATTGAATCGCTATTATCTTGAGTTGGAGGAAAAGCGTTTTGGAAAAGAGATGGAGTTTGTTGTCAATACCGATGTTAAGACTTGTTTAGAGGATATAAAGATTCCGCCACTTTTATTGCAGCCTTTTATTGAAAATGCAATTTGGCACGGATTGCTACCGTCTCAAAAAAAACTTAAAAAATTGATAATTGATATTCGAGAAACGGAAACAGAAACTCAAATTATAATAGATGATAATGGTGTTGGTTTAAAAAGTGATAATTTAGAACGAGACACTTTTTCTAAGCGGTCCAAACGAAAGAGTTTGGGGATGAAGATTACAAAGGAGAGAATAAAACAATTCAATAAGAGCTATAATATGAAGATTAGTTTGAAGGTAGAAAATAAATCGCCGGAAACGGGGACTAGAGTCAGTTTGATTATCAGCGACGAAAAATAAAATTGTTTAAAACCTACGATTATGAAACGAGAAAAGACTGTAAAAATAGCTATTGTAGATGATGAGGTGCATTGTATTGAGAGCTTGATTATTCATCTTAATGAATTATTTCCGGAGTTTCATTTGGTTTATAAAACCAATAACGTTCAACAAGCGGTAAACAAGCTGGGAGAGTTAGATATAGATTTGTTGTTTTTAGATATTGAAATGCCGGGGATGAATGGTTTTCAACTTTTAGAAAGTTTCTCTGAGCGTTCTTTTGATGTTATTTTTACGACAGCTTATAGCGAGTATGCCTTGCAAGCTTTTAAAGCAAAAGCCATAAGTTATTTGCTAAAACCCATCGATGAGGATGAATTAAAAGAAGTCGTGTTGACATGGAGAAAAGAACGATTTCAGCAGCCTCAGAAACTTCAAGACATTGAGAGTTTGTTAGATTATCTTAAAAAAGAAGGATTTATGGAAAGTAAGATATCCGTTCCGATTACAGATGGATATGAATTTATAGAAGTAAACCAAATAATATATTGCCAAAGTCAGAGTAATTATACCACATTTTATCTTTTGAATGGGAGTAAGCTTTTAGTGAGCAAGACCTTAAAAGAAGTTGATCGTGTCCTAAAAAACTATTTTTTTATTCGTGTACATCAGTCGTACTTAGTCAATCCCAATTTTATGAAAAAATTCTCACGCCAGGATGGAGGCTATTTGGAAATGAAAAACGGGCAAATACTTCCCATTAGTCGCTCTAAGCGCAGTTTGGTTGTTGATCTTTTTGAAGCGGTCAAGAATAATAATTAATCCAGACTTTGAATTTTCTAAAGAGAGATTGTGACAGCTTGTTTAAAAGAATAGTTCCGGCTGTAATCAAGTGATAGTCTTTACAACTTCGAAATTACTGTTTAGAACAACCCAATCTACGATATATCCGGGCGCTATTTTTCCATACTTTTTATCCAACCCTATGACTTCCGAAGGGCGTAAAGAAGCATTTTGTAAGGCTGTTGCAGGCTCAATTCCCATTTTTACAGCATTTTGAACAGCCTGATTCATTTTCAAACACGATCCGGCCAAAGTTCCTTTATCGGTAACATAATGATCGCCGGCAAATTTATAATGATAAGAATCACTGTTAGTGGTAGTAATAGCATCAGTTACATAACAAAGTTGGCGACCTTTCAGTCTGTGGGCAATCTTGACAGCTGTGGTGTTAACATGAATGCCATCGATAATGATTCCGGCGTAAATACCACTGTCAAAGGCTGCGCCGACCAAACCTGCATCCTTATGTGTGAACGGAGACATGGCGTTATAAAGATGCGTGCACATTTTAATGCCCAGAGAAAAACCGTGCATCGCCTCTTTATAAGTAGCATTACTATGACCGGCAGATATTGTTATTCCCTGATCTATAAAATATTCAATAACATCATCCGGGCAGCATTCAGG
>JAJYSI010000491.1 GCA_021793635.1 Bacteroidota bacterium | reverse complement strand
CTGAAACCGTTCCCGGATTTGAAGTTAAGATATGAATATCATCCTCCTCTATATTTTCAAAAGGATTTTCTGTTCCGTATGGTACAACTAAAGCTTCCCATTCTTCTTCATCTCCAACATTTTCCCAGGAAAGCTCAAAACTTGTGTCGCTGATATTTTCTATTTCTATATTGAAAGGATCTGTACATTCCGGAAGATCTTTTATTTCAATATTATCAAGGAATACATTTTGTCTGAATTCATTAATGTTAGAAATTTCCGGCGGAATTTCAAACGCAATATGTATTTCTCCTGAAATTCCTTCAGGAAGTGCTACTGCAGCTTGTTTATAATCGGTGTGTTCAAAATCATAATCTTCATAAAGAAGTTCTGTAAAATCGGATGGTGTATTTCCATCAACAGACAACCAGACTTTTAGGTCTTCTGTATAACCCGGAGCATATTGAGAAGCTTTATAATAAAAGCTCAACATTTGATTTTCTGGTATGTTGATAGTTGGAGAAATTAACCAACGATCTTCTTCTTCACCCCAAGTATAAATTTCTGCTACATAATCCCCTTCATAAGGATTTAAAGCACTTTGTAAAAGCCAAGTATTTGGAATCCAACAATTCAAAGATTCTGAATCGTTTTCAAAAGTTTCTATAAAAGGAGTGTCAAAAACTTGTCCACAATCCGTTATAAATTTAACTGGTCCTGTCCAATTGCTTGGATTATTAGTATCACAAACTGCACGAACAAAAAATTTATATTCTGCTCCTTCTTCTAATTCTTCTTCAATAGTAAAAGTTGGTTCATCAACAATTTCTCCGTTGGTAGGGAAAGTTTCATCCTCATCTAAAACTGCAACTTCCCACTCGGTTTCTTCATTGCCGGGCGTCCAAGTGAAAGTATTTGTTTCTTCGTCTCTTTCAATATCGTAAGGAGCCGGACAAGCATCTGCTACTTCAATTAAAAAATCATCAATCTGAATAGTTTGCCCTTCAGAAAATTCCATTTCCGGAGAAATTCTAAAAGCTAAATATACAGTTTCTGAAGCCTCAAAATATTCTATTTCTTCTTTATAATTTTCATCAACATCATTATTTGTATAAGTAAATAACTCTGTGAAGTTTTCTAAATCGTTAGTTGAATCTGAAATTAAAACTTCTATATCATAAGACTCTCCTGCTGTAGATTTATGTTTGAATGCTAATTTATGATTTTCTCCATCTAAAATTATTGCCGGTGAGATTAGCCAATCGTCATTATTAGTTTCTACCGGATTAATTTCTGCATGAGTATCTGTAAACTCCCAAGTTTGTCCGTCGTTATTTTCATCTATGAAATCCCAACAAAAACGTTTTGTATCTGGATTATTGTCTTGATTTGGATCAATATCAAGATCAAAAGTTTCATAATAATCTTCTTCTACCGGCGTACATAAAGTGTGAAATTCTTCTATTTCTGACCAATCACTTTTTGCGTGTTCTGTACAAGCTGTTCTGACATAAAACTCATATCTTGAAGTATCTGACAAGTCTTCTGCTAAATAACTGTTTTCATCAACCAATATTCCTTCATCTTCTTCTGTAGGTGCCCCCTCTCCTCTTTCTTGAACAAAAACTTCCCACTGATTATCATTTTCATCTGCCGGATCCCAAGTTAATAATGCAGAGTTTTCTGTTAATTCTTGAGCAGAAAGATTAGTTGGAATTAAGCAGTCAATATTTTCTTCAATAACTACATCTTTAATATATAAACGCGTGGCATTTGTGTGCGTGACTACATGCCAGGCAATGTTATATACACCATCAAAAGATTCCGGCAATTCTATTTCTATTTCTTCAAATACCTGGTATTCTGTTTCTTCATAAACTTGATTAGAAGAAATTTCTATATCAAAATTTTCTTCTCCAATTCCTTCATCAGAAGCTAAAATTGCAAATTCCACATCTCCTCCCATAGCTTGATATTTGAATTTCAAACGCTTTGGAATTCCTGACATATCAATAGCAGGCGAGATTAAATAATCATCAAACTCTGAGGTGGCAGCATAAAAAATACTTGCTGCATCTAATATATAATGCCAGCCTTCTCCGTCTTGATTTGCATCTAAAATAGACCAACATTCAGCCGGATTTTCTGCTGTTGCTCCTTCAAAACTTTCTTCATAAGGGACAGAAAAAACTTCACATTGCGTAGTGAAAGAAACCGGATTTGACCATTCTCCTCCTTCTGCTTGACAAATAGATCTTACATAAAAATTATAAGTAGTTGCTTCATCAAGGTTTGAAATTTCAACATCTTGATTAGTATTAGTTGTGGTTCCTGTTTCTTCAATCCCTGGGGCATCTAAATTTTCAGGTTGTACAATATACTCCCAAGAATCTGCAATATTTAAATCATTACCCCAAGAAGCTTTTGCTGAATTTTGCTGTATGTTAGAGATTTCTATATCTGAAGGTGCAGGACATTGACTAAAATCAAATGTAAAATCAAAACATATTGGAGTACTTATATCTGCATAAGTAGAAGACATTACAATAAGGTAAGTTTCTCCGGCTTCAACAGGGAAATCATTAATATATTTTGTGGCATCTGGAATTGTTGTTGATAAAGAAGCTAAACACTCTTCCCCTACTGTGCTGCAGCTTTCATAAACCATTACTCCTGTTACGCCATTTCCAAAACATCCTGTTTCTGCTTCAAAAGGAAGCGTCGTTTGACTTAAGCTAATAACCCCATCTTCTTCTGCAGTGTATGAAAAGAAAATTTTATTTCCTATCAGAAAGTTTTCATCTCCTGAAAAACAGTTTGAACCTGCGGTGTCATAATCTCCTTCTCCTGCGTTTGGAAATTCATCAAGATTTGCCGATAAAGTATAGGAGTCTGTCAATTCAATAGGACTTTCACAAGACATTCCATATTTTAAAGTTTCAAATGTTGTGAGATATTGCCATTCTCCTTCCAAATCATCCGGACAAATACTTTTTACATATACATCATAAGCATTATCATCTTCTAAATTTTCTGCTTGATAAGCAAAACCATT
>JAJYSI010000490.1 GCA_021793635.1 Bacteroidota bacterium | reverse complement strand
ATGGTATCACAGAGTTATCGGAAAAGAGAAATGCCCTATCATGGATACATGGTGGCAGACGGAAACCGGAATGTTTATGATTACCCCTATGCCATGCCTTCCTTTGAAGCCAGGCTCCGGGACTCTACCTTTCCCAGGTCTTAAAATGGATATAGTTGATGAAAATGGTGAATCAGTAAAACCAAATGAAGAAGGATATCTTGTTATAAAAAATCCCTGGCCTGCAATGATAAGAACAATTTATAATGATCCTGATAGGTATGTAAGCCAATATTGGAACAGGTTCCCCGGAGTTTATATGACCGGCGATTCTGCCCGCCGCGATGTTGACGGATATTATTGGGTTATTGGAAGAGTTGATGATGTAATTAAAGTTTCAGGTTATAGGCTTGGCACTGCGGAAATTGAAAGTGCCCTGGTTAGCCATCCGGCAGTTGCTGAAGCTGCCGCAATCGGACTGCCGCATGACATTAAAGGTAATGCGATTTATACTTATGTTATTTTAAAAGCAGGGTTCTCGAAAAGTGATAAGTTGATTGAAGAATTGATACAACATGTTGGGCATGAAGTTGGACCAATTGCAAAACCTGAAAGTGTTGAAATTGTTGACTCTCTTCCGAAAACGCGAAGTGGAAAAATTATGAGAAGAGTGCTTAAAGCAAAAGCACTCGGTTTGGATCCCGGAAATATTTCAACTCTCGAAGAATAAAATTCCCAAAGAATAAAGCCGGTTTTAGCACCGGCTTTATTTATAATATTGTGAACGATATTATTGCTTTTTATGTTAAACCTGTCATCCGAAGACGTGAATATTTTAATTATTTAGTCATCTTACGCAAATGCTGGATAATTGGAGTAATGGAATCATGGAGTAGTGGAATTGAATAATTTTTCCTTTTATTCCGACATTCCATTATTCTAAAAGAAAATCCTGCGTAAGGTGAGTTTATAATTTATAATTTTCTGTAATCCAAAGATCAAGTCCGAATCTTTTTAATATGGCCTGAATAATATAAGTCACCAACATCCCAATATAAGCGCCGGCAATAACATCACTTAAGAAGTGGTAATCAGTAGCGATCAATGCGGCTCCGAGAAGCGATAGTCCCAAAACAGTAATCCGCCGGTACCGGGGGTATATATACCAAACAGCAACACCGAATGCTGTAAAGACAGTCATATGCCCGGAAGGAAAACAACCTATGCCTGCTCCATGAAACCAGTTGAATTTTAGCTCCGTATGAGTAGTCAACCAAAGCCTTGTATTTGTTCTTCCAAACGCATATTGTAGATAGGTTTTTAATATATACGCTATAGGCACGGCCAGAGCAGCCAGTTGCAGAAACCGCCTTTGATCATCTCGCCTCTTGCTATGCGAAAGATATAAGAAATCAAACCACATGATTGCAGTCCCAATGTATACAATGTAAGGTAAAATATCGGGGATGTTTGATGTGGAAGTGTGCAATACATGATTTGATCTAAGTATCTCCATTACCTTTAAAGCAACCAGCCTATCAAGAAACTGAATGCTGAAAAGTATGCTTAGCAAAGTAGCAAGGGTTACTATGATTAAATAGTAATTTTTTGAATGTGTTTTTGTCAATTTACTCTGATTGGATTCTAAAAGCTCTCTATAAAATAATATTTGTTCCGAACCAATTAATCGAAGAATTTCCTTCTCAAATATTTCCTTTTGTGCTTGTAATATAACACAAATATAATAAAATATTTCTAATGAGATGAGAATTAGATTAGTTTTAAGCTGATTGGATACTATTTTATCAAGATCATTTTTTTTGTGAGAATGGATTCTTCGGTCTTTAGCTGGTAGAAGTAAATCCCGCTGTTTAAACCAGAGGCATTAAATTGAACATTATAGTTTCTCCCGGCTTCTGCTATACTGTCAAATAAATTTGCGACTTCTATTCCGAGGACATCATAGACTTTAATGGTTGCGTGCATTCTATAAGGAACCGTAAATCCGATATTAGTCGATGGATTAAAAGGGTTTGGATAGTTTTGATTCAAGGTAAAATCTTTTATAACGGTAGACGAACTTTTTACATCCGCAGGGGTTTCAATTGTAAACGCACCTGCTGTTATTATGCTGGTGGCTAAATTATTCTTGTCAAAAATTTTAATCAAACAATTTTGCGATGAAACATTTGGAACTAAAAATCTATAAAATCCATAAATTGCCGGGGCATCCGGTGCTAATGAGTTCCAGCTTGATCCGCCGTTCGTTGATAACCCGATTATTAAATCTGAAATCGAATAACTGTTCCATCTTATTTCTTGAACAGAGCCAGCCTGCCAGATTTCCCCTATAGCCGGCGATAATATTTGAATGGATCCTGTTAGCCCTTGCTCTATAATATCAACTTTATAAAAATTAAATCCACCGGTATCAAAAACAATTTTTAACTTGTGTAAGCCTTTTTTCAATAAAATAGTGTTTGCGCTAATTGTCGTCCATGTTTGCCATCCGTTAGTAGACGGAACTGTTATTGAATTGGTGACATTAACCCCGTCTATTTCGACATGCAGAGAACCCCCTCCCGATCCCGAAGCAACGCGAAAATTGAAATTATATGTGGCACTGTCTTTTATATTAACTGTGTAATTTAACCATTCACCCGGGTCAATCCAGCCGACATCGTAGCCGCCTCCATTATCGGCGCATGATTCTATCCCGACACTGTCATTCCTATAAAGCCCTCCGTTATTTGCTGTTGCCGTATTATAATACCCGGAATTTTGACCACCTAAATCATAATTGATAGCATAGATAGTCCCCGGGATTTTTGTCGGACTACCTGAATACGGAGCTTGTCCACCAATTCCTACTGTTACATTTGACGAACTTGATTTCGCCTGATATCCTGAATCTGTTGTTACTACTGCTGAGATGGAATAATTTCCCGGACTAACATTTCTCCATGTCATTTGGTAAGGACTAATATCGGATTCTCCTATTTTTAGTGCACCCTGAAAAAATTCCACCTTAGAAATTTTTCCGCTGTATTGAACATTCGTA
>JAJYSI010000489.1 GCA_021793635.1 Bacteroidota bacterium | reverse complement strand
AAACCTACCACCTGCAATTGTAAAGATTATGACGCCGTTGCGATTGCATGCTTTGGTAAAAGGATATTCGGGCATACGGTTATCAACCCTTCAACTGCTGCTTGATATGATGAACTTCAATATTATTCCTGTGATTCCCTCACAAGGATCGGTTGGCTCAAGCGGCGATCTAGTTCAACTTGCGCATCTGGCTTTGGCTATGATTGGGAAGGGTAGAGTTCAGCTAATTAAAAATATTAATGATGAAGTTGAATCTTCTAATAAAATATTTTCCTCAAAAATGATTTTGAAAAAATATAAACTTAACCCTGTTGTGCTTGAAGCAAAGGAAGGATTAGCTTTAATTAATGGCACTCAAATGATGACTTCTTTTGCATCGTACATTTCTGTTCGCGCCAAAAAATTAAATAAGCTTGCTGATATAGCTGCTTCACTTTCTCACGAAGCTCTTCGGGCGACTGATAAAGCATTCGATGAGAGGATTCATTTGCTGCGACCTTTCCCGGGACAAATTACTACTGCTAAAAATATTCTGTCTTTAATTAAAAATAGCGAAATTAGAAAATCACACTTAAAAGGGCATGGAAAAGTTCAAGATGCATATTCAATTAGATGTGTACCTCAAATACACGGAGCTTCTCGAGATGCAATTGAATATGTTTGTTCCCGCGTTAAGATTGAAATAAATTCTGTCAATGATAATCCGATAATTTTTCCCGAGACAGAAGAGCACATTGAGGGAGGGAATTTTCACGGGCAGTCAATGGCGCTTGCAATGGATTTTATGGGTATTGCTTTATCCGAGCTTGCCAATGTTTCGGAAAGAAGAACCGAAAGGATGGTTAATGGCGCTTTAAGCGGGCTCCCGAGATTTCTGGCTAATGACGGGGGATTAAATTCAGGTTTGATGATTGCCCAATACACCGCAGCAAGTCTTGTATCTGAAAATAAGGTCCTCGCTCACCCGGCAAGCGTTGATTCTATTCCTACTTCTGCAAACCAGGAAGACCATAACTCTATGGGCTCAATTGCCGCACAAAAATGTTTTAGAATTATGCATAACCTTGAAAATGTTTTAGCAATTGAATTGATGACCGGAGCTCAGGCACTCGAATTTTTAAAGCCGTTAAAGCCCGGGGTTGGTACTTCCATTGTATATAACGAAATTCGAAAAGTTGTGAAGCCGCTGAATAATGACCGTCTTCTTTACGAAGACGTGAAGAAGGTTGCGGAATTAATAAAGAATGACAGCTTAGTTAAAAAAATTGAAGAAAAAGTAATGATTTTATAAATACTTTGCGCCTTTGCGTCTTAGCGGTGAATAGTTTTTTCATAGAGTTGGTACAGCACAATTAAATATTAAGGAAAATTTTCATGGAAATATTATTTCTTATAATTGGGATTGTAATTGGCACAATTTCAGTTTGGTTGATTCTAAAATCTAAAATAGAAAACACAAAAGGAATATCTCCTTCCGAAGCAGATGAATTAAAAAATCAAATTAATAACTTGAAAATAGAAATCGGAAGTCTTTCCGGGAAGAATGATTTGCTTGAAGGAGGAATAAAAAAATCATCGGAGGAACTTCAATCCGAAAGAGGCAAAGTTTTAGAGCTAAATTCTTTATCTTCAACCTTAAAATCTGAAAATTCAAATCTCATACAAAAGTTAGATGAACAGAAAAATGAAATCGAAGAACTTCAGCAAAGATTTGTAAAAGAATTTGAAAATCTTGCCAACAGGATACTTGATGAAAAAAGCAGCAAGTTTACCGCACAAAATAAAGATAATATCGACCTTATTTTGAAACCGTTGAACGAAAAGATCAAAGAATTCGAAAAGAAAGTTGAAGAAACATACGACAAAGAATCAAAGCAAAGATTTTCTTTAGAGGTTGAAATTAAAAAACTATATGAAACTAATTTACAAATAACAAAAGATGCTAATAATCTTACTAATGCACTAAAAGGACAAGCAAAAACTCAAGGCAACTGGGGTGAATTTATTCTTGAAAGCATTTTAGAAAAATCAGGACTTGTTAAGGGCAGGGAATATATTGTGCAAGAAAGTTATACCGGAGAGGATAAAAAAAGATTTCAACCTGATGTTATAATAAATCTTCCGGAAAATAAAAGTTTGGTAATAGATTCTAAAGTCTCTTTAGTGGCGTATGAGCGCTATTCATCAGCAGAAGATGAATCCATCAAAATTGCTGCGCTACGGGAGCATATTGCTTCAATCAAAAATCACATTAAAGGTTTAAGCGGAAAGAATTATCAAAATCTTTATCAAATTCAAAGCCTGGATTTCGTTATGATGTTTATGCCGATTGAACCGGCGTTTGGTTTGGCTGTTCAATACGAAGCAGGATTGTTTAATGAAGCATTTGAAAAAAATATTGTAATTGTAAGCCCATCCACATTGCTTGCCACACTTAGAACAATAGCCAGCATTTGGCGCCAGGAAAAGCAAAATAAAAATGCTCTTGAAATTGCACGTCAAAGCGGCGCTTTGTATGATAAGTTTGTAGGATTCGTCGAAGATTTAATGAATATCGGGAATAAAATTGATTCATCAAAAACAAGCTATGTAGAGGCAATGAGAAAACTTCACGAAGGAAGCGGCAATCTAGTTAGCCGTGCAGAAAAGATTAAAACTCTTGGGGCTAAAGTGACTAAATCATTACCTAAGACATTACTGGAGAGGACAGATAACATTAACAGCGAGGAAGAAAATTTGCTAAGCTAAAAACGATTATTTATTTCCCTATTTTAATTATTTCATCCCATTCTTTTTTTTCGACCGGCATTACTGAGAGCCTGTTTCCGCGTTGAATAAGTTTCATTTTTGACAGCTTCGAGTTTTCCTTAATTTCTTCCAAAGTAACTGGTGTTTTAAATTCTTTAACAAACTTAATATCTACCATAAACCAAACAGGCTTTTTGGGATCGCTTGACGGAAAGTAATGTTTACTTTCGGGATCAAATTGAGTATGATCAGGGTAACCTTCTTTAACAACTTCACAAATTCCAATAACAACGTTTGGT
>JAJYSI010000488.1 GCA_021793635.1 Bacteroidota bacterium | reverse complement strand
CAGTTCTGCCATTTCAAAGGCATCTTTGGTCTGGCTGCTTACTTGAAAGCTCTTTATCATATTGACAAAATTCGTAAGCTTGGTTTTGATGCCGCGATTGATGTTTAAATCGATTCTTGAAATATTTTCAATGACTTCATAGATGGAGCGGTTATAATGATTTGCAGCTACGATCAGCCGATCCATAGTTGTGGCTCCGATTCCACGAGAAGGAAAATTGATGATCCGTTTTAAAGCTTCTTCATCTTTGGTATTTACAATTAACCGCAAATAGGCGATGACATCTTTAATCTCTTTACGTTGATAGAACGAAAGCCCACCGTAAATTCTATACGGAATATCTTTTTTTCGCAAAGCGTCTTCGATAGAACGGCTCTGAGCATTCGTTCTGTAAAGAACGGCAAAAGCACCATTTCGCAGTTGATATTCCATTTTATTTTCAAAAATAGAGCTCGCCACAAATCGGCCTTCTTCACCGTCATTCAATAACCTGTTAACGACGATTTTTGCACCATCTTCGTTTTCAGTCCACACCTCTTTTTCTAATCGGGTTTGGTTTTTTTCGATAACCGAGTTGGCGGCTTTTACGATATTGTTGGTAGAACGGTAATTTTGTTCCAGCCTATAAGTTTTGACGTTGTCGTAATCTTTTTGAAAGTTGAAGATATTGTCAATATTAGCGCCTCTAAAAGCGTAAATACTCTGGGCATCATCGCCCACCACGCAAATATTTTGAAAACGATCACTCAAGGCACGAACGATAAGGTATTGAGAGTGGTTGGTATCCTGATACTCATCTACCAATATATATTTAAACCGCATTTGATATTTAGCCAAAACATCGGGAAATCGGTTTAAAAGTTCGTTGGTTTTAAGTAACAAATCATCAAAATCCATCGCTCCGGCCTTAAAGCAGCGATCGACATAATGCTTATAAATATCACCCATTCGGGGGCGTTTGGCCATAGCATCTGCTTCCATATATTCCGGATTTTGGAAATAGGCCTTAACGGTAATTAGGCTGTTTTTATAGGAAGAGATACGAGAATAAACTTGCTTGTATTTATAGACGTCCTTATCTAATCTTAATTCTTTGATGATATCCCGAATTAGGCGCTGAGAGTCTTGTGTGTCATAAATAGAAAAGTTGGAAGGATACCCCAGTTTATCAGCCTCATGACGTAACATTCTGGCAAAAACGGAATGAAAAGTTCCCATCCATAAATTTTTGGCTTCACTGCCACCAACAATCCCGGCGATTCTGGTTTTCATTTCTCGTGCGGCCTTATTGGTAAAGGTCAATGCGAGAATATTAAAAGGATCTACGCCATTATGCATCAAATGAGCAATGCGATAGGTTAGCACTCGTGTTTTCCCTGAACCGGCACCTGCAATGACAATCATGGGGCCATCAATTTGCTCGACAGGAGCGCGTTGAGCCTCGTTCAATTCAGCTAAATAATCTTTCATAAATATGTTGAAATTTCGGAGCGTGAAGGTACTAAAAATAAAAGATTTTAAAGAATAGGCGCTTACCCCTAAAGGTGTAATTTATCAAATATCGAAATGAGATTTTGCAGAACAACGGGAAAAGCCTTTAATTTGAAGATTGTAAATCTTTGTATATGAGCACTGTTGTAGTTCAGGTTTTTTTGACCATTGTTCCTTGCTTGATTGTAGGGTTTATTGCTTATAAATTTTTTGAGAATTATCTTAAAGATCAAGCCCGACATCGGCAATATTTGCTCAAAAGAGAAAGTGCAGGGGCAATCATTCCGTATCGTATTCAGGCTTTAGAGCGGTTGACACTGCTCATGGAGCGTATTAATCCGCAGCAGTTACTCTTACGGGTTAAACCCGAAAACGAGGATATTGCACAATATGTTCAGATTTTGGTGGGAATAATTGAGCAAGAGTATGAGCACAATGTAGCACAGCAGATTTACGTGAGCGATCAATCTTGGTCGGCAATCAAAACTAGCAAGAATGCCATTATAAATTTGATACGGAGCACAGCCAATCAAGAAGGTGTTAATTCGGCCAATCAATTGAGAGAACAAATCTTTTTAAGCCTTGAAAAACAGGAATCTCCAAGTGTTGTCGGGATTCAGTTTTTGAAGAAAGAAGCGGCCGAACTGGGATAATCAAATCATCGTATTCCATAAAACGTCATTTGGAGGAGGAGCGATAAATTTTATTTCTTCTTTTTTTACCGGATGAATCAAACTGAGTGCTCTGGCATGTAAATGAATGCCACCATCTTTATTGCTTCTTTGGGCACCGTATTTCAAATCCCCTTTAATGGGACAGCCGATAACAGACAGTTGACTTCTAATTTGATGATGGCGTCCGGTTTTCAGATCGATTTCTAAAACCGTATAACGCTCTAATTGCTTGAGTGTTTTATAATCCAGAATAGCTTTTTTACTGTTTTTTATCTTTTTGGGATAAGCGTAAGACTTATTGTTTTTCGGTTTGCGTAGAAGATAATGCGTTAGCGTGGCAGCTTCGGGATGAGGAGGGGTTTGAACAATGGCCCAATACGTTTTTTTTGGCTCGTGTTTTGAAAACTGTTGGTTTAAGCGCGATAGTGCCTTTGAGGTTTTTGCAAATAAGATAACGCCGCTTGTCGGGCGATCTAAGCGATGAACCACTCCTAAATATACATTCCCGGGCTTGTTGTATTTCTCTTTGATATAAGATTTTACCACCTCACTCAAGGGTTTGTCACCCGTTTTATCTCCCTGCACAATATCGCCGCAACGTTTATTGATAACGATAAGGTGGTTGTCTTCATATAAGATTTGTAGGTTGTTTTTATGAGAATGTATGGCAGACATATTTAATATTAGGATGTTTATTGGGATAAGCCCTCAAAATTCAAAGTTCTAAAAAGTTTTTTAAACAAAAAATGATCCTTGGTATTTGGAATTGAGAAGGAGAGCCACTTTAATAATATGGTTTTATTCATAATTATTCTAAATAAAATTGTAATTTTAAAGGTATCAATCTAAAACTCAATATTATGGCTACTCAAGATGATTTAAAGCTAAAA
>JAJYSI010000487.1 GCA_021793635.1 Bacteroidota bacterium | reverse complement strand
AAGATAATAGTTCAAAATAAAAAAACTATTGACGGCAAGACATATTACAATACTATTGCCTACATGGATTCATATTCTGGTATTCCTTTCGTTAATCTTCACATGATTTATCAATCAACTTTAAATCCGAATTATTACTCCGAATTCTTCAGAGGAATTGTAAAGAAAAAAGAATATACAACCTTTACAGAATATAAATTTGATTACAATAAAAAAATTGTTCATATAAAAAAAGGAAAGATGCAGCCTTACCAGTTATGGACCGATTCAACAGGTAATGCTGATCAAGAATATGAAGACGGACTTTCAATTTTATATTTCGCAAGAATGTTCAGCGGAAGCGGCAAATCTGATACCTTGCCGTGCTTCGTAAACGAAAAAGTATCATACACAACAATCAACTCATACACTCAGGTTACCGGAATTTCAATCGATGCAGTTAAATATGAAATTGCATGCTTACGAATTGACGGCGAAATGAAATTTATAAGTATCTTCGGATTGACTGGTTACTTTGAAGGATGGTTTTCTGATGATGCAGCCTCTATTCCGATTGTGGCAAAAATGAAAGTAATTATTGGCAATGTTAGAATTGAATTAAAATCATGGAAGAGACCGGGATGGATACCACCAAGATACAACAAAAGTTAGATGAGGAAATAAAGCTTCTTCCTTACCTTGATGCATTTCCAAATATACACCCAAGCGTTTTTCTTGCTTCAGGTGTTAAAGTTATTGGTGATGTTGAAATTGGAGAGGACTCAAGTGTTTGGTACAACACAGTTATTCGCGGCGATGTTCACTATATTAGAATAGGTGAAATGACGAATGTGCAGGATTGTTCTATGCTGCACGTTACAAATGGAAGATTCCCGTTAAATATCGGGAATAAAGTAACAATCGGACATTCGGTAACGTTACACGGATGCACTGTGAAAGATTTAACTCTTATCGGTATGGGAGCGGTAATTCTCGACGGCGCTGTTGTCGAGGAAAAATCTTTAGTAGCAGCCGGTTCTGTAATTAAGCCAAACTTCATTGTTCCGACAGGTACTCTTGCTGCGGGGGTTCCTGCAAAAATTGTAAGAGAACTTAATACTAAAGAATTAGAAGAGTTTGAAAAGTCTGCGCAGAGGTATGTTAAGTACACAGAATTAACTATTGAATCATTAAAAAAGTTTAAATCAAAAAATGTATTTTAGATTTTGGGGTACAAGAGGTTCCATTCCGGTTCCGGGAAGCACTACCATTAAATATGGCGGGAACACTCCTTGTATCGAACTGAGGACTGAGAAAAATAATTTAATTATTCTCGATGCAGGCAGCGGTCTAAGAGAGTTTGGTAAGGTACTTGCAAAAACCGGCAAGGACAAGAAGATAGATATTTTTGTCAGCCATTACCATTGGGATCATATCCAGGGCATTCCTTTCTTCTTACCCTTATACAAAGAAGGCAATGAGATTACTTTTTATGGCGAAACAAGCGACGGAAAAAGAGTTGAACAAATACTAAGCGACCAGATGGCGTTTAACTATTTTCCGATTAAGATTGGCGAGATGAGTGCTCATACTGCATTTAAAGAAATAAATCCAGACTGCACTTACAAATTGGATAATCTTAAAATAGAAACTTTCAGAGCTAATCATTCTTCGCCTACAATTTCATTTAAAATAACCGAAGGAAACCGATGCCTTGTTTATATGACTGACAATGAATTGAAGCTTAAAGATTCCGGTCATAATACTGCGGCAGATATTCTTGAACTGAATAGGGATATGGTTAATTTCGTTTCCGGGTGCGATTATTTAATTCACGATTCAATGTACGATGAGTCTTCGGTAATAACAAAAAAAGGCTGGGGACACTCATGCAACGTAACACTTGCATACTTCAGCATTCTTGCAAAAGTAAAGAACATAATTTTATTCCATTACAATCCTGATTTTACCGACGCTAAAATAGATGAGCAGCTAAAAGACACTTTGGCAGTTTTCATGAAGGAAAAATCCAGCATAAACTGTATTGCCTCCCACGAAGGACTAAGCATAAATTTTTAGTTTGTTAGTTTTCCGTGAAATGATATATTTACGCCGTGGTTAAAAACTTACAAGTAAATCTTGATAAAGGCTTTAATTTTCAAAAGAAATTAATTCACGGATTGATTCTTTTCATAAAAAAAGAGCTAAAGTGCGAATTAGTTTCACTGGTTGTTAATTTTGTCGATTCGCCATACTTGCTGGAAATTAACCGAACTTATTTAGATCACAATTTTGAGACTGATATTATTACCTTCAATTATTCCGGTGACCATAAAAATTTAGATGGGGAAATCTTTATTTCATATGAGACTGCCGTTTTAAATGCAAAAAAATTTGGAGTTTCAAAAAATGATGAATATTTTCGTCTTGTAATTCATGGTATTTTACATTTAATGGATTATGATGACCATGACCAAAAAGATCGAAAAGAGATGAAACGGATGGAAGATAGTCTCTTAAAGAAGTTTACTGCTCAATACTATAGGAAATGAAATTTTGATGTCGTCGGAAATTGTTAAAGTGTTAGAAAATATAGCACAGGCTATTGATAAAGACTATTCGTTTGAGGAAGTCGAAAAAACAATTCAAAAAGGGAACAAGCTTGGAAGAGGTGCTTTGGCTGCTGCATATAGCTGGATTTACGAAAAAAAATTACGCGAAATGTACCGCCTCAAAGAAATGGAGCCGGACAGCAGCAAAGGCTCAAGAATTTTCTCCGAAGAGGAGGTATCAACTATAGGATTGAATAATTACAATTATATTTTACATTTGCGGAATATCGGTTTGCTGACTAACAGCGAACTTGAGTTGATTATCGATCAGATTAATATGTTCCCGGAAGACGAAAGGACGATAGACAACATTAACCTTTTTGTCTTGTCAATTTTTCTTGATCTTGACAGAACAACTACACCGGGTAGCAGATATTTGTTGTATTCATCAGATACCATTAACTAAGAAAGCAGAAATAAAGGATGAGTAAGAATCTTGTTTTGGTGGAATCACCTGCAAAGGCAAAGACTATA
>JAJYSI010000486.1 GCA_021793635.1 Bacteroidota bacterium | reverse complement strand
TGCAATGGCTACGATGGATATTATTAAATTAGCCGGCGGTGAGCCTGCTAACTTTTTAGATGTAGGCGGCGGTGCAAATAAAATTACTGTTGCTAACGGTTTTAAGATTATTCTTTCTGACCCAAATGTTAAAGCTATTCTAATAAATATTTTTGGCGGAATTGTAAGATGCGATAGAGTTGCACAAGGAGTAATTGATGCAACTAAGGAAATTAATGTAACGATTCCCATTGTTGTCCGGTTGGAAGGTACTAACGCAGAAGAAGCCGGTGTTTTGCTTAGTGAATCTGGTCTTAACTTTGAAGTAGCTTCTACTCTTAAAGACGCAGCTGAAAAAGTTACTGCGATTTTAAAAAACTAATTGCAATGATAAAAATTTCAAATAAATTTTTCCTATGAATAATTATAAATTGATAAGAATCAAGTTATAAAAATTTGTGTTACTTCCATTCAAATGTTTTGCTTGATTTTATGCGTATATAATTTTAGATTCATTCGAAAAAAATGACCCTTTGGAGAATTAATGTCCTATTTTGATTCTGACTTTAGCAATGAAGAAGGTTTCTTCGAGCAAACGAAAAATATTGAAGAAGAAATCGGCAGATGTAAATCTATTATAGAAAATAATGGCATCTATAATAACACCGAAATAATTGAAGATACTGTACAGCTTTGCATTGAGAATGAAAAGTATGCGGATGGCTTGTACTTTGTCAATATTTTATCTGTAACATTTCCCTATAATGCCGAATACTGGCTTAAAAAAGGAATATTGCTAAACTATTCTTTCAAGTATCAAGAAGCTGTGAATTGTTTTGAAAAAGCATTATCTCTAAATCCCGGAGATGCGGAAGTATTGATTGATAAAGCTTCGGCTGAAGAAAATTTAGGTTTAGTCGATCAGGCAAAAGAATCTTTAAAATCTGTTTTAGAGATTGACCCAAATAATGAGGATGCATGTTTTAGCCTTGGATTGTTATATGAACGTCATGATGATTTTAACGAAGCATTAAAGTTTTTGAAGCAAGCAATTGAAATTGACCCTGAATTTGGCGAAGCATATTATGAGATAGGCTATTGCCTTGAAAATCTTTTTGAGTTTGTGGAAGCGCTCCAATCTTATGATAAATATTTGGAAATTGAACCATATAGTTCTAGCGGCTGGTATAACCGTGGAATTGTTTTAGTAAAAATGAATAAACTTGAGAAAGCTATTGAGAGTTATGATTTGGCTCTCGCCTTAAATGACAAGTTTGCAAGCGCATGGTTTAATAAAGGAAATGCATTAGCTGACCTCGGGAGGCTTCAAAGTGCGATAGAATGTTTTAAAACATCTTTTGAACTCGACAACTTTGATGATGCTTCTTCGTTCAATATCGCAAATATTTATGAAGAACTTGGCGATCTGGTAAACGCCGTAAAATATTATTCCGAAGCTATTAAAATTAACGACCAGTATTACGAAGCTTATTTAGCTCGTGGTTTTTGTTATGACTCAACAGGAAAATTTCACCTTGCTTTAAAGGATTTTAATAAAGCAATTTCCCTATCAAAAGATAGTGCTGAAGCTTGGTATGCTAAAGCTGATTTGGAGTATTCTTTAGGCAAACTCCAGGAAGCAACAGAAAGCTATCGTGCTGCATTGAATATCGAACCGGATAATTATGAGATATGGTTTAATCTGGCGGAAACATTACTTGAAATGGGTGATTGGCTTGAAGCCTCAAACGCATTTAGTGAATGTATCCGAATAAATCCTGTTGACGCCAGTTCCTATTATGGTAAAGCAAAGATCAATTTTATTCTAAGCAGAACTATGGAGGCTGTTGATTGTTTAAAAACAGCGTTTAAGATTGATCCTGCAATCAAAGTTGAATTTGCTAAAGAATACCCGGAAATAAAATCATCAAAGCTTTTTAAAAAGCTTCTTGGAGAAATTTGAAAATTCTTAATTGTCTTGTCAATTAAAATTTTGCAAAATTTTGATTTATACTACTCAAATAAAAAATAATCATTAAATGAAAAATTCGGTTCACTTAAATACAAAAATATTGGGTTTAATCGGTCATCCGTTAAAGCATTCATATTCTCCCTTTATTCATAATATTGCTATTGATCTCAAAGAAATCGATTATATTTATCTCCCGTTTGACATTCCAGCCTCAAATTTAAAAAATGCTGTCAGAGGTATGATTGCTCTTGGAATAAGGGGATTTAATGTAACAATTCCTCACAAAGAAAATATTATTCAGTTTATGAGTAATGTATCCGAAGAAGCTTCAATTATTGGTGCTGTAAATACGGTTGTGAATGAGCTTGGTAAGCTTAGCGGTTATAATACCGACGTAAACGGTATTCTGGAAACTTTGAATCCGTTTAAGGAAGAAATATTTGGAAACGAAATAAGTGTCATAGGCGCAGGGGGAGCATCACGTGCAGTTATTTATACTTTAATTAGATATTTCAAACCTTCTAAAATATTTTTGGTTAATCGCACTGAGCAGCGTGCTGATTCTTTGAAAAATTATTTTCAAGATAAAATGAAATATAACTCATTTAAAACAAAAGAATTATTCCCGCCTGATTTAGTCGAAGTTTTTAGAAGTTCAAAACTAATAGTCAACGCTACTTCGGTTGGTATGTATCCGGATGTAGATGATTCTATTACTATGCTCGCCGATTCATTTACGAAAGGACAAATCGTTTTTGATTTAGTTTATAACCCGATTCAAACGAATCTTTTAAAACTTGCCTCATCAAACGGAGCAATTGCATTGGATGGGTTAAAGATGCTCGTCTATCAGGCTGCAAAATCTTTTGAACTTTGGACGAGCGAAACTATGCCTGTTGAACAAGTCTATAAATCCCTTCAATTATTTCTTAAAGTCTAATTTTGCGGAAAAACCTTGTTAAGTATTAAATTGATGAGGCTGACAAATATTATTTAGCAGTCTCTGAAGAAATTTAATGAAGTTGATTGAGCGCTTTTGTCATTCTTTCAATCCCGTCGGTTAACTCTTCGTAAGAACAAGCATAAGACATTCTAACGCAGTTATCATTTCCGAATGCAAAACCCA
>JAJYSI010000485.1 GCA_021793635.1 Bacteroidota bacterium | reverse complement strand
TAGAATATGATCTTGTTAGAGAGCAAATTAAAGTAGCTGCAGGAATTCCGATTTCCGGAAAAGATTATTATCCGGTAATGCATGCGATAGAATGTCGTATAAACGCAGAAGATCCTTATAAGGATTTCCGTCCTTCTCCAGGAGAAATCACTACTTTGCATATCCCTGGCGGACACGGCGTAAGAGTAGATACACACGTTTATGCAGGATATAAAATTCCGCCGTTTTACGATTCGATGATTGCCAAATTAATTGTAACTGCACAAACCAGAGAAGAAGCAATTACAAAAATGAGAAGAGCTTTAGATGAATTTGTGGTTGAAGGAATTTCAACTACAATTCCTTATCACCGTCAATTGATGGATGACCCAAAATTTGTGGAAGGAAATTACACCATTAATTTCATGGATGATTTTGTAATGGATGAAAAATATAAAAATGAAGGAGAATAAATTTCTCCGATGATTTTTGTTATAGAAAAACCTTGTTGATGTATTAATTGACAAGGTTTTTCTATTTTTGTAAAAGATTAAAATAAATTGTTTTGAAAAATTTAAAGAAGAGAAATACGCTTAGTTTGTTTTCGGTTTTAATTTTAGTTTTTCTGTTTAATACAGAAAAGCTAAAAGCACAATCCGGAGTTGAAATTCCCAGACATGAAATAAATTTCAATTTAGCAAACACCTTAATTATCGCTTCTGCAGAAGCTGGATATGAATATTTTATAGATTATGATCAATCTATTGGAGTGAAAATATTGATTAATGACAGAAGAAATTTCAGACATGAAAAATCGAAAAGCAAATATAAAACCAATTCTTTTCGTTTAAATTACACTTACTATTTTGGACAAGAAAATCCAGGGTCAGGAGTTTATGTACAGCCTTTTGTAAAATATAGAATGGGAGATTTTAAAGAAAAAAGAGGCACTTTTGACGAAAAGAAAACAAATATGGATTCTTTTATAGTTGGAATAGGCGTAGGCTATCAATGGAATTTCAGCAATAGTTTTGTAATGGGACCTTTTGCCAATATTGGAAGGAATTTTAGTAAAGAAGTTAAAGAAAGATTTTCAGTAGTAGAGTTTAACGCCGGATTTAATATAGGGTATAGATTCTGAGCTGGTTTGGAGTTATGAAGTTGCCCCTGGAATTTTTTCTGCTGAGAAAAAGAGCTGTGAGCAAGAGTCTTTATGGCTTCTTGTAATTGCATTTCTTCATTTTCGGTTATTGTGAGCGTGTCTTTGGCATCGTACCTACTTTCTGCATTTATGGTAACCATCGCATTTTTGATTATTTTTCTCACAAACTCTATCGTAAAACTATCTGATTCGTTGGTAAACTTGATTATGATATATTTCAAATTACGGATCTTAATTAATCAAACCGGATATCAAATTATAATATTTTTCTATTTTTTTTTGAGGTAGATAATCAGGTTGGCACAGCTATTTTCTTTCAGTTTAATAATCTTTGGTAAAGGTTGTTTATTATTACCTAAATTCGAGGTTTTGAAAATACTGTTGAGCTTATTTATAACTACGCTATTAAACGCTTTATATCTTATAACTTGAGATAAAGTAAATACATTATATTGGTCACTACTACTTCTTGACTTTCTTCCGAATCTGTCGGATTAGGTTCATCTTCCATTCTCCGTCATCATTGAAACAGGAAAAGAGCAGGAGCAGGAGACCACTGCATAGCAGCACTCCTGCCAAATTGAACTTTAAGTTAACAGTTTCGTTTTGAGATATTGCTCTCTTTTCCTTAATCGGATTTTATGGATTTGTTATTTCATTTCCATCCCAATCTGAAAACATTTTTGGAGTATTGTCTAAATTAAGGTTGTTATAACTTACATTGGTACTGGTATTCTGGATACTTACCGCATACTCAAAACAGTCGATAAAGTTTATGTCGTGCATATTTAAATAAACATCAGGGCTTTCTATGCGGACTGCACCATTGGGATATCCACTGGTTATTCCTGCATGGGCAATATCTACAAAGGCCATTTCGTTTAATGGATTTACATTAGTTTTAATTTTGATCCCTTTCCAATAACCAGGTGCATCCTCTTTTCCTTTGATTGTTATGCGCTCATCTGCCGTACCTTTCATAATGATTTCATGGTCATACAAGAAGGCATTGTTAAAATTAATTTCACTGCCTGCATCCATTAATAATGTAACTCCCGGCTCGAAGACAAATCGGCGTTTTGCATCATTATTTGGTGCAATTCCAACAGATAAAAAAGGAACATCTATTTTATGGAATGTTATATCTTGATATGCACTTAAACTTGTCAAGCTGATGTAATCCTTGTCATTTCCAGTGTATGTGCTACTGGCATCAACGGTGTTGATATGGTTTATAGAAGTTTCAATGGGGATGTCATTTTTGGTAAATGTACTGTTGGAAAGGGTCAGTTCTCCCGCATCCAAAGCACTGCTTCCGTTCCAGTGCAGACCAAATACCGCATTGTGCCGGAAGGTACAGTTATCCATTTTCATCACGGCTTTTGAAGCGCCAATAACAGCTCCTTCCAATCCCCAACCGCCCGAACGTTTCTGTCCGGCAAATTCTATGGTTACATGGTTCATTTGATTAGCGGGATTGTTGCTGGTCAACAATAAACCACGCCATGAACCTTTGTCTTTTTGTACACCTGTAAGTATAATAGGCTTATCTGCTGTTCCGTTCATCTGTATTTTGGCGTTGACATCGCTTTTAAATTGGAGTCCGGCATTGTTTTCAAATTCTATGATTACTCCTGCATCTATAATGAGCTCATCGGCAATTTTTGGATCACAGGTAATGATATAATCCACAGGTGCGTCGGGATCATCGGTTAAATGAATGTTTTCGTTTTCGTCAAAATAAGCACAGTCCAGGACTATGGGTGGATTGATTACGTCAGAATCACCTCCATCCCCATTGTCATCTGATGAACACGAGAATAAGAAAAGTGCGCTGCAAAGTATTAATCCCATTTTTGCTAAAGTTGTTGCTCTAAGATTTTTCATTTTTTTGATTTTTTTAGAATGATTGTTTTTGCTGAAAATATTTCAGGTTTTAGATCG
>JAJYSI010000484.1 GCA_021793635.1 Bacteroidota bacterium | reverse complement strand
GTTTTTATTTCCATTTTCGCCGGGTGTAGCAGTCAAAAAGTAAAACCCACAATTGATGCGTCGCTGCAAGTTACAAGGCTTCCTGTCCAGGAAGGATGGAATTCAAATGTAATATTCAGTGACTCCGGGAAAACCAAGGCAATTTTATATTATGGTCATATGAGGATGTTTGATAAACCTCCTGAAACATTGCTTGACAGTTCGATTCAAGTAGATTTTTTTAACGAAAACGGAATTAAAACAACTACCTTGACAGCGCTTAAAGGAAAAGTTAACAATATAACAAATGATTTGTACGCAAATGATAGTGTAGTTGCAGTTAGCGACAGTGGCATAACTCTCAAAACTCAAGAATTAATGTGGCGTAATAAAGATAGAAAAATTGTCTCAGATAAGTTCGTAACAATTATTTCACCAAAAGAAAAAATCCAGGGATACGGATTTGAGTCGGATCAAAATTTACGAAATTATACTATCTATAACATTACTTATGTAACTCGCGTCGACAGTGTGAAAAATAAAAATGAACCAATACCTAAATCAACAAAATCTAAACGAAAATAATCGAAATGACTATCAATAAACGTAGATTATTTTTAATAATTTTTCTCCTTAGCGGCATAAGCTATGCTCAACAACAATCAATCACTGTTACAGGTGGAAAAGATGTTTTCCATAATATCAATGGGGAAAGCATCGACACAGTTTACGGAAATGTAGTGATTACTCAAGGCAATGTTATTATTACTTGCGATAAGGCTGTCCGTTTTGTCTCTCAAAATAAAGCCGAGTTAATCGGCAATGTAGTTGCTAAGCAGGATACATTGACCATTACTACTGATCACGGATATTATTTCGGGAATGATCGAAAAGCAGAATCTAATTCAGGCGTTAAATTAAATGATAAAAAAGTAATTTTAACTGCTGACTCGGGAGACTATTTCTTTGATTTGAATAAAGCTGTTTTCAAAAGTAGGGTCACTCTTATTGATACCTCATCTACCTTAACATCAAATGAATTAACTTATTTCAAAAATGAAGGAAAAGCAATTGCCGTTGGTAATGTAAAAATTGTTCAATCAAATAATATAATTGAAGCCGACAGTCTAACCCATTTCAGGGAATCGAGAATTACTTTTGCTACGAATAATGTCCTTATAAAAAATAAATCTAACAACACTAAGATATACGGTGATCATCTGGAAGATTATCCCCAAAAATTTTATTCTTTGATTGATAAAAACCCTCTCCTTATTCAAATTGATTCTTCCTATATCTATCAACCGGATACCTCTTTAAATGATAGAAAAGATTCTGTCAAAACTTTAAAGATGGATACCCTTGTAATTAAATCCAAACGTTTGGAAGCTTATCGCGACACGCTGAATATTTTTAAGGCTGAAGATTCCGTCGAAATTGTTAAAGGAAGTTTTGCATCAAAGAACGACTACTCCGAATATTATCGGAATGTTGGAAAAATAGTTACCTACAAAGTAAACCCCAAAGCAGGTCAACCGATTATTTGGTTCGAAAATTCCCAGCTAACAGGCGATTCGGTCATTATCTTTATGCACGATAATAAGATTGATCTTTTGAATGTGAACAAAAATGCATTCATCCTTTCTCAAAATAGAAATTACCCGTTGCGGTTTGACCAAATATCTGGTGATACTCTGAAAATTCATTTTAATGAATCGGGGATTAAAGAGACGGATGTTCATGGGAAAGTATATAGTATTTATTATCTTTATGATGATAATTCTCCTAACGGGTTAATTAAGTCATCTTCGCAAACGGCAAAAATTTATTTTGAAGATAAGAAAGTTAGCCAGGTTAATTTATATGGTACACCAAACAGTGAGTATTATCCCGAAATAAAAGTTAAAGGAAATGAATTGTCTTTTACTCTTCCGGATTATGTTTTTTATAACAACCGACCAACAAAAGAAAAATTATTGAGCGGATTGGAAAAATCAATGCTTAATTATAAAAGACAATAGAAAAATTATTTTAAGTTTATCACCTATTACTGTTTTCAATTTTATGGCAACAAAGTTAAAAAGCGAAAATCTAATAAAAATTTATAAGAAGAGAACCGTGGTAAACGGCGCTTCAGTTGAAGTCTCAAAAGGTGAGATTGTAGGTCTTCTTGGACCTAACGGAGCAGGCAAAACAACTACTTTTTACATGATTGTCGGAATGATTAGACCGGACGGTGGAAAAGTTTATTTGGATGATTCCGACATTACCAAAGTGCCTATGTACAAAAGAGCCCGAATGGGAATTGGCTATTTACCGCAGGAAGCTTCAATATTCAGAAGGCTTTCTGTCGAGGATAATCTCATGGCAATTCTGGAAGTGGTACCTATTCCCATCAAAGAGAAAAAAGAAAAATGTGAAAAACTTTTGGAAGACCTTAGTATTACTCATATTAGAAAAAGTATGGGCTTCCAGTTGAGCGGCGGTGAAAGACGAAGGACCGAAATTGCACGTTCGCTTGCTACTGACCCAAGTTTTATCTTGCTTGATGAACCGTTTGCCGGCGTTGATCCAATTGCCGTGGAAGATATTATGAGTATTGTTGCAAATTTAAAGAATAGGGGAATCGGTGTTTTAATTACCGATCATAATGTGCATGAAACTTTAAGTATAGTAGATAATGCTTATATCCTAATAAACGGTTTAATATTTAAACAAGGCAAAGCTCATGAATTAGCTGAAGATGCTGAGGTAAGGAAACTTTATCTTGGCGAAAATTTTAAACTTGATAGATATTAGTATCTTATCTATAAAATTATTCTAAACCATATTACTACTTATAAATCGAAAACCTTCGAGGTTTTCCTAAACCTCGAAGGTTTTGACTTCTCAATAGGATCACATAACAAAAATAAACTCAGGAGCTCAATAAAATCTCAATGGTCAAGGGCCTCTTGAATGGTAATGACTCGTCCACTTTAAGCATTAAAAAAAAATAAAATATTAAATTTATCTTATTTCCCAAACATAAATTCCAAATATCTCCAATTTCGTTTTGACCAAGCTTCTTCGTTATGTGTAGCCCCTTTTGCTACATAGTATTCAATATCTTTC
>JAJYSI010000483.1 GCA_021793635.1 Bacteroidota bacterium | reverse complement strand
CTGCTGTGAACGAAGTATACCGTTACTGCATAAAAAAATTACAAATAGCAACAGAAGCCGTTTCATTTTCATATCCTCATACGTTGATCAAAATTATAATTATATACTCGTAATCTTAATCTTGCTCTTTTTCTTACCCGGATAGAAAATCCGATTAAGATTAAGATTATGATTAAGAGCAAGATAAAGTCCTAATAAATTCCAGTACCAGAAAGATCATCACCTTGAATCTGCTGAAGGATTAGATCGTAATTTTCCAGATAAGTATAAGCCATCTGAATAGCATTGTCAGAGTTTTCCTCAACCACATCATATCTCGGCTGAACGAAGCTCTTGAAAACTATGTAATCATTAACATAAACCAGGATTAAACTGCCGTTACCGGGATAAGGCTTTTCCTGCACTGTAATATTATATTCAATTTTTTTCCCCGGATCGTGCCAACTGCTGTTAAAGAACTGAATAAAATCTCTTCCAATTTTGGATATTGTATCGTCAATAATCATCCCGTTCAAGTCTGTTTCCGAATCGTTTTCAATATTTCCGGTTTCGTATAATAAATCGTTGTCCAATGCATCCGGTTCGGCAAGATTTTCTTTAGTCGGCATCTCTGCTTGTTTAATTTGGGGGACAACCGGCAGTGTGCTAATGACAAGCGTACCGGATGGAAAGGTTTTCGATAACTTAAATTTTTGATCCGGAAATATGATATCGGGATGCTTTATGAGTTCCTTGTTTGCTTCAAAAATATATATCCATAAAAACGGATTTAGCAATTTATCTCTTGCGATATTCCACAGGTTATCGCCTGGCTTTACGGTATAAATTAAGGTAGAATCATTATTAATTTTTGAGGAATCTGCATTTTGAGCATACAAAACTGCACTAAAGAATAAAATTGAAAATAGAAGTGTAGTCGTGAAAATTAAATGGAAATACCTAACATAAATGTTCATCATTGAGCATTATCTATGTAATAAGTGATAATCATTGCACGTTAATTTATAAAGGCAAACGGCGTACCACAGTAAGTATTTTATAGCACATCAAATTCAATATATTTTTTGTTAGAATTTGGATTGCGGAGTACGGAATTAGGACTGAGGTTTTAAATTCGGACTTTTTTAATTGAAATTATCTTTTCATAGTTCAGAGCTCCCGATTTATTTATTTACTTTAATGTTAATTCTTTGATACTATTTTTTAGAAATGATATCTTTCAAAAAGATTTCAATTCTAAATCTATACTAATAATCAATTTTAAGTTTTTTCATCTTTCTCCACAAAGTTGACGGATCAATATTTAAATCTTTAGCAGTTCTAGTTTTATTACCACGGTTATTTTTAAGCGCGTTTAGAATCAATTCTTTTTCGGCGGCAATAATATTATTTCTATGCTTTATAATATTATTAGAAGGAATTTCTGCCGGTATATTCCTTAACCTCTTCGGCAGATGTTCAGCCTGAATTATATCGCTGCTGCAAAGGATAAAACAATGCTCTATAGCATTCTCAAGCTCACGTATATTTCCAGGCCAGTTATATTCCACAAGCAAATCATATGCAGATGAAGAGAACTGTTTAATCTTCCTGCCGAGCTTATCATTAAAATAATTGATGAAATGATTTACGAGAAGCGGGAGATCGTCCTTCCTTTCACGAAGCGGAGGAAGATGGATATTTAAAACATTTATTCTATAAAAAAGATCTTCCCTGAATCTTCCGGCTAAAATTTCTTCAGAAAGATTTTTATTTGTAGCTGCAATAATTCTTGCATCGAGCTTAATACTCCTGTTCCCGCCAACTCTTTCGAACTCGCGTGTTTCAAGAACACGAAGAAGCTTGGTTTGAACTGCTATTGAGAGGTCTCCTATTTCGTCCAGAAACAACGTACCGCCCTGCGCAATCTCGAACCTTCCGGTTTTACTTCTAACAGCACCTGTAAAGGCTCCTTTCTCATGACCGAATAATTCACTTTCAATAAGACTTTCTACAAATGCGCTGCAATTAACCGCTACAAACGGACCAGTACTTCTCGGGCTATTTAGATGGATTGCTCTTGCTGCCAATTCTTTCCCTGTTCCGCTTTCACCGGTTATTAAAACCGAGCTGTCGGTCTGCGCTACACTTTCAAGTACCGAAATAATATTTTTTATTTCCTTATTCCTTCCGATAATATTCTCGTAGCTGTATCTTTCGGAAAGATGAGCAGAAAGGTTTTTTATTTCAGAGATATCAATAAAGGTTTCAACTGCACCTATCTTTTCATTTTTATTGTTAAGCAAAACGGCGGAGTTAACGCGGATAGGAACTTTTTTTCCCTTTTTATGAACTATCTCAAGCTCATTTCCGATTGCCGCTTTGCCTTTATTTATTGTTCTTTCCATGTGGCAGCCGTTTCTGCACAACGAGGAATTAAATATTTCCCAGCATTTTTTACCTACAGCTTCTTCTTTCCTGTACCCGGTTATATTAGCAGCAGAATTATTAAATGATGTAATATTCCATTCATCATCAATTGTAAAAGTTCCCTCAATATTGCTGTTAAAGATGGCTTCGAGTTTATTCTTCTGGTTCAAGAGTTCAAGAGTTTTGGATTCAAGCTCTTCCGAAAGCGAAAGCATTTCATTTGTATTGCGGAAAACAAAAACGATGCTTATTACCTCACCAGATTTAATAATCGGGCTCATTGAACCAAGCACGTTTATTACATTTCCGTTCTTGCAGGTAATATTGACGGGATGATTTGTAAAAACTCTGTTCTCCGTAATTGCTTGATGAACATAATTCAATTCATTTTCGCTTTTGCTGAAAAGCGTTTTACAGTGTTGGGTAACAATATCATCTTCGGAAAAGCCGGTAATACGAGAGGCAGCTTCATTAAAAACAATTACTTTGTAGTCCCTTCCAATAACGGCAATGCCGTCTGGTATTATCATTACCTCTTTATTCTTGTCGATAATATTTTTTACTTCTTTAGACATCGCCGGGTACATTCCCTCTTCAAAATATTAAAAATAAACTATTGCAATTTAAGAAAAACTATTGCATCAATTCAATAAGATGAAAGAGTCTATTGCATGGATGCAAGGATC
>JAJYSI010000482.1 GCA_021793635.1 Bacteroidota bacterium | reverse complement strand
AATTTTTAAGACTGAAGGACATCCTCTTGTATACGGAGAGTGGCTTGGTGCCCCCGGGAAACCTACTGTTTTAATATACGGGCATTATGATGTCCAGCCCGCTGACCCTATTGAACTGTGGGATAGCCCGCCTTTTGAACCTGTAATTAAAGACGGGAAAATTTTTGCAAGAGGCGCCACAGACGACAAAGGACAAGTGTTCATGCACATAAAAAGCGTCGAAGCATTTTTCAAAGTTGAAGGAAGTCTTCCGCTGAATGTGAAATTTATTATCGAAGGTGAAGAAGAAATCGGAAGCGAAAATTTGGAGCCGTTTATAATTCAACATCTTGAATTGCTTAAATGCGATGCTGTTTTAATTTCGGATACTGCTCTTTATGAAGAAGGAATTCCGACATTAACTTATGGACTTCGCGGTCTTTCTTATATGGAAGTTGAAGTCACAGGTCCACAAAGAGATCTTCATTCGGGTACTTTCGGCGGTGCTGTAGGAAATCCCATAAATGTTTTAGCAGAAATGATTGCAAAGCTGCACGATAAAAACGGAAGAATAACAATCCCTCATTTCTACGACGATGTTTTAACTCTTACAAAAAAAGAAAAGGATAATTTCAAGCGCCTTAAGTTTTCTGAGAAGAAATTTGCTAAAGAACTCGGTGTTGCAGAACTGACAGGCGAAAAAGGTTTTTCTTCTCTTGAAAGAACTTGGGTTCGTCCAACTTTAGATTGCAACGGAATTACCGGAGGATTTACCGGACAGGGGGCTAAAACAGTTATTGCATCCAAAGCCTTGGCAAAAATAAGTATGCGTTTAGTGCCTAACCAGGATCCCGTTAAAGTTGCTAAAGAATTTGAAAAGTATATAAAGAAAATTGCTCCTAAAACTGTAAAAGTAACAGTAAAAAATCTTCATGGAGCCTATCCTGTTTTAATTCCTCTTACCGATCATTCTACAATTGCTGCTACAAAAGCTATGGAAAAAGCATTTGGTAAAAAAATTGTCTTTATAAGAGAAGGAGGCTCGGTTCCGATTGTTACTACCTTCGTAAAGAAATTGAAAGCCCCAACAGTTTTAATGGGGCTTGGCTTAAATTCGGAAAACCTTCACTCTCCAAATGAACATTTTAACCTAAATCATTTCCGACTTGGTATTATTAGTTCGGCTTATTTCCTGAAGGAATATTCATTATGAGCCTGTGTTCTATTCTTAGATTGATAACGGAAATTCAAGTTAAGGTTTTTTAGAGAGCAAACTCACAAAGGAATTTCTTTGTTTTTCATATTTTTTGATGGTAATCGCCGACTTTATTTAGATTTTATCAACGGCATAATTGTTGGTAAGTATGACTAAGATTTTATTTCCACAAAAGCATCAATTGAAAAAACAATAGAATCGGAATATGAAAAAGGTATATCCTTTGGTGTTTCTAACATTATTTTCTTTCCTATTTTTCTCCTGCGGGAAAAAAGGTCAAGAGAATGTTCAGCGCAGCCAAAGCGGAGATGTTGCTACTTCGCCGAATACAGATGCGGATATACAAATGTATAATCTACGAGTAAAACAGCAACAAGCCGGCACTCAATCCGCCTACGATACACTTTCGGTCGTTGAATATGTCCTAAAAAATTATCCCAAAGGCTCGTACTTAGTTAATTTTGATAAGACTTTTACCTATAACATTCCTAAGCCTGCAGTAATTTATTTAAATAATCAAAATGGAACTTACGTTTTTGCAGTAGTTGCAAAATCAAAACCGGGCGAAAGATTAATAGAGTCAAAGAATGTTGTCGGTTATGATCAAAGCTTCGTAAACTTAGATAGTACTCACCTTGGAACTGCGTTTTTCTACCTGGTTTTGTTGAAAGCTGAAAACGGAAGCTTTACAAATATTTGGGAATCGCCTATTCCGGCACACGGCGGATTTAATTATATGGATATGCAAAAATGGGCTTATAACGGTACGCCTTACGTCCGTGTTGACTTCCATTATGCAAGAGGCATCGGGCATATCGACTATAATTATTTCCTCGTCAACGGACTTATCAACCCCCCTCATCTACTTATGACTTATGAGTGGATTGATGCCAAACGAACAATCGCAAATGTAAACGATGATAAATATCCCGATTACTACGAATATCTTTATTATAATCTTCCGAATAGAATTTATGCTGCGGATTCAATTCCGTTTATTTGGGATGTAAAAGACAGTCTTTACGTGAACACCAGAAATCACCGTCAGACGCAACCATACTAACCTTTCTACAGTATTCTAAAAAAGGGAAATCAAATCAAAATAACCCTCTGTGGACATTATGAATGCACTGTGAATGCACTCTGAATACACTCTGAATACACTCATCTTCCTATACTCTTCTATTAACTTGTATCTTTTCCATAGCCAAACCATAAGATTTTCCTTCAAAGAAAGAGAATAACACCTTAAAATCAAATTATTCATTACTACCATTAAGAATTTGATATGAATACAGAGATTTCTTAACGATATTCTTACTTAGGCATCAGTAAAATTTACTGCTAATGCTTAAGTAATTATTGTTGCGGGGGATTAATTTTATTAACTTGCAATAGTTTTAATCATACCGTAAATACTATTTAGATAAGGATATTTGATGATTGATGTTGAAATAAAACATAATTCATTGTTAGATTTTTTTGAATCTGCCGGTTATACGCCTGAAATTGTCAACGGCAAAAAGAAGTTCAAAGTATTTTCATCAGTTCAAAATGAACTAAATTCACTATGCATGGGCGTTGGGCTCAGAGACATTTCTCAAAGCGGTATAATTGAACTCAGAGGAAAAGATGTTCTTGATTTCTTACATAGGATAACAACAAATTCGCTTAAAGATTTGCAGAAGGAAAATTTAGCTGGTACAATTTTTACTTCCGAGAAGGGAAGAATTATTGATACTGCTACAATCTTTAATTTTGAAGACCATCAACTTTTAATTTGCAGCGAAGCTAACCGGGAAAAAGTCCTAAGCTGGATTAATAAATATGTTATTACAGACGATGTTCATATAAACAGTTCTTCAGAAAGTTATATTCTCCTTGAAATGACAGGCCAACAGTCTGATTCGTTT
>JAJYSI010000481.1 GCA_021793635.1 Bacteroidota bacterium | reverse complement strand
TTCAAAAACAATCCGGGAATTATGGAAGGCACGTCAAAACCGGATTACGGTCAATGCGTGGATATTGCAACCAAAGCTGCCTTAAGAAAAATGGTCGTCCCCGGATTGCTTGTTGTCGGAATGACAATAGGAGTAGGATTAGTTTTTAAATGGATTTATTATTGGGGCGGAGGAGTAAATAATCCTACTGGCGCACTTGGAGCTGAAGTAATCGGTGGGTATTTAATGGTCGGAACAATCACCGGAATTCTGTTTGCGTTATTCATGAACAATGGCGGAGGAGCCTGGGATAATGCCAAAAAATTTATCGAAACAGGTGCATACGGCGGGAAAAAATCCGACCCTCACAAAGCTTCTGTTGTTGGCGATACTGTCGGTGATCCATTTAAGGATACTGCAGGCCCATCTTTGCATGTGCTAATCAAATTATTGGCAACATTAACGCTTGTACTAGCTCCGTTGTTTATTTAATTTTAGAAAAATCAAGACCAAATCCCGATTTTCTGAAAAGGAAATCGGGATTTTTTTTAGTATCAAAAAAATTCATCTAAATTGAAAATCTACTTGACAAAGGAACTCGATTTGAATAGTTTTTGCAATCTTTTATTTAACCGCTAAACAAACGAGCTTAAAAATATATTTCTAAACTTTTTGATTTGCTAATACAATAAAAAGGAGCTATAGCATGAAGCAAATTTTTGCGACAAAACCATTGAGTGTTCTATTGGATGAAGTTAAAAGCGAAAACCGCTTGCGCCGCGTTCTTGGGCCGGTTGCACTTACAAGTCTTGGCGTTGGAGCAATAATCGGTACAGGAATTTTTGTTTTAACCGGCGTTGCAGCCCACGATAAAAGTGGTCCTGCAATTGTATTATCGTTTGTAGTCTCCGGGATTGCCTTGTTGTTTGCGGCATTATCGTATGCAGAATTTGCTTCAATGGTTCCGGTTGCAGGGTCAGCATATACTTATGCATATGCAACTTTAGGAGAATTATTTGCATGGATAATCGGGTGGGATTTAATTTTAGAATACGCGGTGGCTTCTGCTACTGTTGCGCACGGATGGTCGCATTATTTTCAGGATTTTATTAGCATATTGGGAGTAAAATTTGCGCCTACTATTTCAAATGCTCCTTTTGATTTTAATCCCACTACCGGACTTCTTGCATCAACGGGATCAGTCCTGGATCTTCCGGCAATCTTAATTACGGTTTTAATCACTTTTATTCTTGTAAAAGGAATTAAAGAAAGCGCCGGCTTCAACGCCGGAATTGTTATAACGAAATTAGCAATAGTACTTCTTGTAATAATTGTGGGAGCGTTTTATATAAATCCAGCAAATTGGCACCCGTTCGCGCCTTACGGCTATTCCGGACTTAGCCTATTCGGGAAAACAATATGGGGACAGACAGGTCCCGGAGGAGCTCCGGTAGGAGTTTTAGCAGGAGCAGCAATTATATTTTTTGCATATATAGGATTTGATTCTGTTTCTACACATTCTGAGGAAGCTAAGAATCCGAAACGAGATGTCCCCATAGGAATTATTACTTCATTAATCCTTTGTACGATTCTATATATTGCGGTTTCAGGTATATTAACAGGAATGGTTGGATACAACAAGATAGATATTAATGCGCCGGTGTCTAATGCATTCAAGCAAGTTGGATTAGTTTGGGCGGAATTTTTAGTTTCGTTAGGAGCAGTTGCAGGAATAACATCCGTTCTACTAGTTATGATGTTGAGCCAAGCCAGAATATTTTTGGCAATGGCAAGAGACGGACTGCTTCCTACTAAATTTTTCGGAGATGTACATGCAAAATACAGAACACCATGGAAGTCGACCATACTTACGGGTGCTTTTGTTTCTATCTTAGCGGGATTTTTGCCTTTAAGAGTTCTTGCAGATTTGGTAAACATAGGAACTCTATTTGCTTTTGTAGTAGTATGTGCCGCAGTAATAATTATGAGAAAGACACACCCGGAAGCCGAACGACCATTCAGGGCACCGTTTGTACCGCTTGTTCCGATATTAGGGATCATAATTTGCTCACTCTTAATGTTTTCGCTTCCAGAAGAAAATTGGTTAAGATTGTTTGGATGGCTTGCAATTGGTTTAGTGATTTATTTCTTTTACGGAAGACATCACAGCATTATGCATAGATTGATGAAAGAGGAAGGGAAATAATTTTTATTGTTAAAAGCGTCACTTAAATAATAGTTGGTTTAGAATATTTTTTAGTCATAGGTAAAACAAAACAATGTTCTTAAGCATCTAAAGGAATGTTGTTATTATAATTTGAAAATTTTATGAGCTTAATTTTCTGAGAAAGGATTTAGATAATGTATAACCCCAGTCTCCTTGATCTTGTTGCCAAAGGAGGTTACGTAATATTTATTTTAATTATTTGCTCTTTACTTTCAGTAAAGGTTATAATAGAAAAATTGATTACATTCAAAGGCATTACGGAAAAAGTAATAAGCGATTTCATGCACAACATCTATCGCAGTCTAAAAGCTAATGATTTAAATGATGCACTTTATGTCTGTAAATCAAGCACATGGAATTGGTGGTTTCTAAAAGTCAAATGCCCGCTTACAAATGTTGTTGCCTATATAATTGAACAATCAAAAGAATCAAAAGAAGAACTTGAGCAAATGGCGTACACTCAGCTAGATAAAGAAATCGCAAAGATGGAAAAAGGCTTAGGCATTCTTGCAACACTAGGGAGTATTTCTCCTTTCATCGGATTGTTTGGAACAGTTGTAGGAATCATTAAGTCATTTAATGCTCTTTCAGTTCAAGACAGCTCAAATTACACAATGGTTATGAGCGGTATAGCAGATGCTCTTATTGCAACGGCAGCGGGTCTTTTGGTTGCAGTGCCTGCAGTTATGTTCTATAATTATTTTATGAAGAGATTAAAATTAAGTATGCCTCTTTATGATGAAGCAATTCAGAAGACATTGCGTTACATAAAGATGCTTAAGTGAGAAAACATAAATGAGAAGATATAAATTAGACGAGAAAGAATTTTCCGAAATAAACATTACCCCCTTCACTGATGTTATTTTGGTGGTCTTGATTATTTTTATGATTACTAGTCCGTTTTTAATT
>JAJYSI010000480.1 GCA_021793635.1 Bacteroidota bacterium | reverse complement strand
GTCGATAAGGACAAAACAGCGTAATATTCGGTTATAAAACACGAGATCGATTCTGAAATGTTTATCGTCGAAAGAAATCCGTTTTTGTCTTGCTACGAAAGTAAATCCATTTCCAAGTTCCAAGAGGAAATTTTCTATCTTGTTTATCAATTTCTGTTCTAATTGGCTTTCAGAATATTCTGGTTTTTCAGGAAGACCGAGAAATTCTAATACATAAGGGTCTTTAACTGCATCTTTTGGTTTTTCAATAATCAATCCCTTTTCAGAAAGTTCTTTTACTTTTTCTTTATTTCTGCTTAGGACGAGTCGTGTAAAAAGTGCAGAATCGTATTGTCTTTTTAATTCTCTAACGCTCCAATTGTTTTTAACCGCTTCAATTTCGTAGAATTTCCGTTCATTCAGATTTTCGATTCTCATTAGCGTTAAATAATGGGACCAACTTAATTTGAAACTATGATGGGTCTTCAATATTTGGGATTCCGCAGACGATGTTTGCGGTTTTGAGTAAACGAAATAGAATTGACGCATTTGCTCAAGGTTTCTTACAGAAAAACCCTTTCCGAATTCTTTGGTCAGAATCTTGGATAGGTTTTTAATGACTTCTTTGCCGTATTCAGCTCTTTCTTTTCCGTCTTGCTCTTCTTCAACGATTCGTTTTCCGATTTCAAAGTAAGTCTCAACCATAGTTTGATTTATGGTTCTGACTACGTTTTTTCTTGCTGATTGCAATAAATCAATAATCTGTGCGTAGAATTTGTTATTTGAGAGCTGATTTGTCATATCGTCAAATATAATTTGAAATAATCTAATCTAATTCTAAAAGTGATTTTAGTTTAAAGTTCTGTTTTTCAATGACGCACAACTCCCAAATATACGCATATCTTGACGAAACATTAAAAACACAAAGCTGTATAAATCTCAGTAATAAACAGAAAGATAAGAAGTCCTAATACTAAAAAAGCCTTCAAAATCAGATGGTTTGAAGGCTGTGTTGTAATAGTATAAGAAGAAATTATTTCTTTCCCGTGCTTCCAAATCCTCCTTTTCCGCGCTCGCTTTCGCTTAAAGCATCCACTTCTTCCCATTCTGCTTGCTCGTGTTTGGCAATAACCAATTGCGCAATACGTTCACCGTTTTTAATGATAAAATCCTCTTGAGAAAGATTGACCAAGATGACGCCAATTTCTCCCCTATAGTCGGCATCTATGGTCCCGGGAGAATTGAGAACAGTAATTCCGTTTTTAGCAGCCAGACCGCTTCTCGGGCGAACTTGAGCCTCATAACCAACGGGTAATTCTATAGAAAGTCCGGTTTTTACAATGCTGCGTTCTAAGGGTTTTAAGAGGATATCTTGCTCGATGTTTGCTCTTAAATCAACTCCTGCCGAGGCCGTTGTTGCATATTGTGGTAAGTCGTGCTGTGAAGCGTTGACAATCTTTATTTTCATGATATTAACTTTTTATAATCGCTTTTAATTGGTCTTTTTCTGAAAGATAAACAATCACTATAAATGTGAGTAAGAGAAGTCCGCCTATGATATAGTTTTCTCTAAATCCGTAGAAGGAAACGGCTGAAAAAAGCATAGATAAACCTAAATAACTACAGAGCTTTTTCATGTCATAGGGGATGTGATAATATTTTTGCCCCCAAATATAGGAGAGTAGCATCATGCTGGCGTAGGCGGCTAATGTGCCGATAGCGGCTCCTATATAACCGATTAGCGGAATGAGCCAAAGGTTGGCGCCAATGGTAATAACGGCTGCAATGATAGAGATGTAACTGCCGTATTTGGTGCGGTCGGTGACTTTATACCAGACAGAAAGGTTGTAGTAAATCCCCAGAAAGAGATTGGCCAAGAGAATGAGCGGGACAATGTTCATAGCTTCCCAAAAAATCGGATCACGAATAAGAATCCGTTTTAAAATATCGATAAAAACCATGACGCCGACCAATATCAACGCCCCGAAAATGGTAAAATATTTGGTGATTTCGGCATAGGTATGCTTGGCATTTTCATGTGCAGCGTGCTTAAAGAAAAAGGGTTCGATTACAAGCCGGAAAGCCATGGTAAACAGGGTCATAAAAATAGCGAGCTTATAACAAGCCGCATAAATTCCCAATTGACTTTTAGCAATATCTTCCGGTAGGAGATACATCATCATCATGCGGTCTGAAGCTTCATTTATAGCATATGCCAATCCCGCAATCAGAATGGGAATGGCATAGTTCATCATCCGTTTCCAAAGGGCTTTGTCAAAATGAAGTTTAAGCTTGGTATAAAATTTAAAAAGTACTAATAGCGTGACAAGGCTCGCAATAAGATTGGCCAAAAAGACGTATTCTACTTGGAAATTTGGCCTGTAGAACTGCTCGAAGAAAGCTGATTTTTCAGACCAATTAAACAGATGTTTTAAGAAGATATAATTTAGAATCAAATTAATGCCCACACTCACAGTTTTAATGATGGCATAACGAATAGGCCGCTCTTTGGCGCGTAACCAAGCAAAAGGTATGACAACTAAAGCATCTAAAACCAGAATCCAAAGTGCAAACTGAACGACACGAAGGGGGATTTCTGCAATAACTGCAAGCTCTCGTTGGAAAAGGAAACCGATGAGTAGAAAAAATACAGACGACCCGATTAGAGACCAAGCCGAGGTATTAATGACTTCGGCTTTGTTATTTTCCTTATGGAAAAAACGAAAAAAAGTAGTTTCCATGCCATAAGATAACAAGACATTAAGCAGGACGAAATAGGCAAAGACGTTAGAGATTTCGCCATATTGCGCCGTTGTCATTACGCCACTGGTATGTAACGGCACCAAGAAATAGTTCAGGATACGCGGTATGACAGTGGCAAGACCGTAAATAAAAGTTTGTTGAAATAATTTTTTATACACAAGAAGGCGATTTCTGTGAGGCTAAAAATAACCTTTTTGAATGGGTTATTCAATTCTTGCAAAGATTATTGAAAAATCTCTTTTTTTGAGATGATTTTCTAATCTAACTGATAAATCAAAACGCTGTCCTCTTCTCCTTTGACGACAAGTTCGAGTCCGCCTTGGTTGTCTATATTCTGAATATTGGCCTTTGAGTTACCATAAACAGGGAAGCCGCTTATGGGGTTGGC
>JAJYSI010000479.1 GCA_021793635.1 Bacteroidota bacterium | reverse complement strand
CAGCAAAGAAGCTATTCCTAAAAACATCTTGAAAAAAGCTGCCTCAATCGCGGCTTATCATAGTAAAGCAAAAACAAGCAGTCTTGCACCGGTTTCTTATGCTTTTAAAAAATATGTAATTAAGAAGAAAGGGATGGAGCCTGGAAAGGTTGCAATGCTCAAAGAAGATGTTTTGCTGGTTAAACCGGAAGTTCCGGCTGGATGCGAATATTTAACTTCAGAATAAAAAAAATCCGTAAGTCGGGAGCCATCATCTGAAATTACCTTTATCTTTTTCCCAAACTTACGGAAGTAAGTTATAGATCAACAACGAATTATAAATGCCAACTTTTGTGCCGCTGTAGCGGTGATAAAAAAGACTGTTTTTGAACTAATAGAAATTATGGAAGTCTTTAATTGAGATGTAAGAATTATTTTAATACAATTATTTTTGATAACAATTTATATTAAATTAATTGTTTGAGGATTTCCCAAAAGACAGATTGACCAATTTCGATTACTCCATCGTTCGGCAAAAATTTTGGATTGTGCAATCCGTGTTTCTCCCCTCTTGAAGTACCGAGCCAAAACATGAATGAAGGAAACTTATGTGAAACGAATCCGAAATCTTCTCCAGTCATTTTATAACCGCAATCTATAAATTTGAATTTCTTTGATAAAGGCGGTAAAAGCTCTTCAAACAATTTCTGATTTACAATAACCTCTGGATAGTTTGAACCTTTTTCAATATTTATTTTTACTCCGGTTGTCTTCTCGATTCCCGACAATATTTTTTCAAATTGATTATAAAAACCCGAAACATTTTTGCCGCTCAATCCGCGGATAGTTCCCTCAAGTCTTGCATAACCGGGTACTATATTTCTAACCTCGCCGGAATATATTTTCCCTGCGCCGAAAACCAGAGGCTGAGAAATATTTTTGGGAAGTCTATCAACATAGTCAAGAAAAATTCTTAAAGCATTGAAAGCATTTTTACCTTCGGAAGGAAAGGCTACGTGTGCACTAACACCGTGGAAATCAATATTCACTTCTAGGGAAGATGCGAATAAAACTCCTTTAGTACTTGCAATAGTACCTTCCGGATATTCATCAGTAACATGCAGTGCAAAAGCATTGGAGATTTTGAATTTATCGAAAATCTTGGTCGCATAAAATTCCATCGCTCCACCGCCGCTTTCCTCTGCAGGCTGGAACAAGAACAGAATATTTTTATCAATCTTTTCTTCTAATATTTTTTGGAGGAAGCTGAAGAGAATGGAAGTATGAACATCATGCCCGCATGCATGCATAAACTCATTTTTAGATTTGAATGCAACATCATTTTCTTCTTTAATTGGAAGAGCGTCGATGTCAGCACGAAACAAAAGATAATCACCTGAGTTAACAGAATATTCAACCAGCAGTCCAGTTTTATAGGGCGTATGAATTATTAATTTAGAATTGCCAATAAGACTTTTAATGCTGTTGACTAAAAGTTTTGTCGTTTCAAATTCATGGAATGACAATTCCGGATTCTGATGAAGCTTATGTCTTAACTCTACCGGGCTTAATTTCATAAATTAAAGTTCAAACATATTTACAAGTGCTTTGACGGCTTTATCTTTATATTTTTCTTCAACAAGACATGAGATTTTAATTTCCGAAGTAGTAACAAGCTTTATCGGAACACCCTCAAGCGATTTGAAGAATTTTGATGCAACACCACTGCTCGATTTCATTCCGATTCCAACTATCGAAATCTTAGAAAAGCCGGAATTATAATTAATATTAAATCCTTTCATATCTTTTAAAATCTGAGATAAGGCTTTCTCAACATGCGACTTCTTTTCTTCAATAATAGTAAATGAGATATTCAATCCTTCGTTGCTTATTACCGATATCATATCGATGTTCAAGCCTTCTTTTGCAACTCGGTTAAAAATCTTCTGCACAAGGTTGTAATCCAGCGGAAGATTTGAAAGAGTAACTTGAGTTTGATTATCCATTACACTTAATCCGGTTACAACCGGTTCTTCAATATTTTTTTTCATTACGTAACTTCCCTCCTCATCGGAAAATGTTGAACCGCAGTAAATTGTTATTCCAAATTTTTTAGCTATCTCTACAGACCTGCTGTGCAATACCTTTGCGCCGAGACTAGACATCTCAAGCATTTCATCATAAGTTATATTTTTTATTTTTTTTGCAGCCGGATGAATACGAGGATCCGTGGTATAAATTCCTGCAACATCGCTGTAGATTTCACATTTAGCATCAAGCGCGGCAGCCAATGCAACTGCCGATGTATCGGAGCCGCCTCTTCCAAGTGTTGTAATTTCACCTTCTTCGGTAATCCCTTGGAATCCGGTTACAATAATAGCATCGTTATCTTCAAGCAGCTTTTTAATTTTTTTTGTTTTAAGATTTTTAATCCTCGCCTGAGTAAAATCTCCCGTAGTCATAATTTCTGCTTGAAAAGCATTTAATGATTTACTTTTGATTCCAATATCATTCAACGCCATTGAAAGCAGCGATGCAGAGACTTGCTCACCTGTCGTCAATAACATATCAAGCTCACGGGGAATAATATTTTTTGCGACTTCTTTTGAAAGCTTAATTAAGTTGTCGGTTGTTTTTCCCATCGCAGAAACGACCACTACCAGCTTTACTTTTTCTTTAATTTTTTTTGCTATTCTCTTGGCAACGCCTTTAATTTTTTCAGCGTCGGCTACAGAGCTGCCTCCGTACTTTTGAACAATAATCTTCATTCTAGTTTTGGTTGATTTTAGGTTCTAAAATTTTGCACTGCAAAGATAAGCTAAACTTTTTCTTCTATCCAACGTTTATGGCACATCTTAACAGAATCACCGACAAATATTTTATTTATAAGGAATGATATCCGGAAAGATGTTGTTGCAATTCCGGTAATTTGAATCTGATGAGATTCAAGAAGTGAGATTGATTCGATTAGAATGCTGTTGTCTTTTTTTATTCCATCGCCGATTAGTGAAACTGTCCCGAAGCCTTCTTCAATATTTATTTCTTTGGCAAATTGTCCGGTTAATTCATCTTTAATTTTATTCCAATTAAAAATATTTTTTGATGAAACAATAAAAGAAATTTTATTTAGAATACCGCAAAGAGTATAATTCAA
>JAJYSI010000478.1 GCA_021793635.1 Bacteroidota bacterium | reverse complement strand
AAGCCTCCTAGTTTTATCTTGTGAGGCTTTTTTATCTTAAAAACCTCCGGTTTTAACCAAAAGCTTTAGACCTTTGTAAGTATACTGTTCTTTTAAACGTCAACTATTATGGATTTACAAGATATACACAACCGGATTCCTGATTATGCTTATGACATGAAAGCTAATCTAAAATCTGTTTTAACTGAAGAAGGTGCGCCGGGACTCAGCCTCAAACAGATTTCTATTATCGCCGTGGCTGCCGCTATGAGTACGCCCTCCAAAAGTCTGATCGATGCGATTCTCGATTTTGCACAAAACAATCTTTCCGAAAAAGAAATAAAAGGCGCGCAAACAGCTCACGCCATCATGAGCATGACCAACGTCTATTATCGGTTTTTACACATCTCAGATAACAAAGAATACAAACGAATGCCCCCTCATCTGGCCATGGCTGCTGAAACTAAGCCGGGTATTCCAAAAGTGGATTTCCACTTGGCTTCAATAGGAGTTTCCGCCATAAATTATTGTAAAGCCTGTATAGATTTTCACGAGTTAGCAGCACAAAGAATGGGCATCAGTTCAACGGGGATTCAATCCGCCGTGAGAATTGCAGCAGTTATTAATGCCGTTGGACAGCTTACAAAATTTTAATATTTTACACATTCAGCAATAAAATCCATATTATTTCTTCTAAAAAATAAAATTAATGTCATAATTTTTGTTAAATACAAAAACATGGCACGCTTATGGTATTTCAGTAGTTACTAACTTAAAACTTAATGACTATGAAAACCTTAAAGTATTTTATCCTTACCGGATTATTCATTTTTGGTTATGGTTTTAGCAATGCGCAAGACAAAAAACCTAAATCTAACAAGATGCATCGATCTTACACTAAAATGAATAAAAAAGACAGTGTAGACTTTCAAAAAAGATGGGCAAAAGAACTTTCTCTTTCCGATGAACAAGTAGAAAAAATTAAATCTATTCGAGAAAATAAAGCCCAGGAGATGAAAGGCCTTAAAGAGAAAATGAAAGATATCAGAACTTCTGAACGTAAAGAAATAAATGAAGTTTATACTGCCGAACAAAAGGAAAAAATAAAAACAATGCGCGAAAAACGAATGGAAAAAATGAAAAAGAAAGGCCATCGTAATCGCGGCGACTGGGGAAAACGCGATAAGTCTCGTCAATAATCCTCACCGACAGTAATCGTGAAAAGCCCTTGTTATTGAGGGCTTTTTTCTATTATGTCTAGAAATAACCCTTCCTCTCGACTAGTAAATGCTTAACTTTAGCCCTTTATATTAGCCTGCTTCTATATGAATACCCTTGCCGTTAAACTTACCGCGAAAGCTGAAAAAATTATAAAAAAAGGCCATCCTTGGGTGTTTTCTGACAGTATAATCAAGCTTAATAAAGAAGGAGAAGCCGGCGACATTGCAATTCTTTTTGGCCGTCGAACGGATAAGGTTTATGCTGTGGGTTTATACGACCCAAAATCTGCTGTTCAAATTAAAATCATTCATCACGGAGGTGGAAAAAAGATTGACAATCATTTCTTTAAGGCGAAGATTAATTCTGCTTATAATATCCGCAAGCCGCTATTAAAAACCCATACCAATGCCTATCGTTTGATCTTTGGCGAAAATGACGGCTTCCCGGGAATGATTGTCGACATCTACAATGGCGTGGGTGTTATAAAACTATATTCCGAAGCTTGGTTTCCTCATCTGGACAATATTATTCCGCATATCGCAGAAATTGCCCAAACAAAAGCTATAATTATCCGCCTTAGTCGCAAATTACAGAATAGCTCTCCTCCCTACAAAGAAGGTGCTATTTTATCGGGAGACTTAGAAAATCCGGAAGTCATTTTTACAGAATACGGGGTCAAATTTAAAATCAACGTGATTTTAGGGCATAAAACCGGTTTTTTCTTAGACCATCGCAACAATCGCCATCAAGTCAGTAAAATGGCAAAAGGTAAAAGCGTTTTGGACGTCTTTTCTTATGCCGGCGGGTTTTCCATTCATGCCTTGGCCGGAGGCGCCAAAAGCGTAACCAGTATAGACTTCAGCGCTCAAGCCCTCGATTTGGCCAAAGAAAATGCCAACCTCAATCCACACACGGGAACTTATAAAACCCTATCTGGCGATGCCTTTGAACTATTGCAAACCCTTAAAAATGAAAGAAAAACCTATGATGTTATCATCATCGACCCGCCTTCATTTGCCAAACGCCAATCCGAAAAAGAAATCGCCAAAAAGAAATATGCGGAATTAGCGCGCTTAGGCGTTCAACTCTCACATAAAAACACAATTTTATTGTTGGCTTCCTGCTCTTCAAGGATAAATATGGAAGAATTTACCGAAGTTCACCAACGAGAGTTTGCCCGGCTTGGTGTCAATTATCATATTGAAGCCGTAACCGAGCACGATATAGATCATCCGGTCACTTTTGAAGAAGGCGCTTACTTAAAATCAATATATTACAGGATACTTTAATCTTTTTCAATACTTATGAAGAAATGGATTTTTGACAAAGAACACAGTCAGTTGTTTTTTGAAGCTAAACATTTAATGATCGCCAACGTAATCGGTCAAATTGAAGATTTTGACGTGACGGTCAACCTCAAAAATGAGGCGTTTGACAAGGCCGATTTTAAGATGTCTGCACAAACCAATTCTCTCAGCACAAGGGATAAAATTCGAGACGATCATTTAAAAAATGAAGATTTCCTCGATGTTCAGCATTTCCCTGAGCTATCTTTTAAATCAACTACTCTAAAAGAAGATAAAGCCGGAAATCATAAACTTATCGGCCTTTTAACCTTAAGAGGAATTACAAAAGAGGTCGCACTGAATATCGATATCGGCGGTCGCGTTGTTGACAGCTATTCCGGCGATATCAAGTCCGGTTATTCCATATCCGGTCAAATCGATAGGCGGGATTTCGGAATTAATTTCAGTCTTCCCATGATAGGAGGTGGCTTGGCCGTAAGCCATATCATTAAGGTTAGAGCAGAGTTAGAATTTACTTTAATCGAAAACGACCTTTCCTAAGACAAAACACGTCTTCTTCTACCTCAACACCCGGTCTATTTAATCTTCAGACCTTAAAAATCTATATAGTGCATAAGCCAGACCCGCCCCGAGAATTC
>JAJYSI010000477.1 GCA_021793635.1 Bacteroidota bacterium | reverse complement strand
TTTGACACAAGGAAACATTAGTATTTACAGTTTGTTGGGGGTTGCTTTTTTTATGTCGATTATGTTCCCTACAATTTTCTCTTTAGGATTAGCAGACTTAGGAAAAGACACCAAAATTGCCTCTTCGCTAATTGTGATGTCTATTGTCGGCGGAGCCGCTTTGCCTCCTGTTCTGGGATATGTTTCAGACTTGACAAATAATATACAATACGGATATTTCGTGCCGTTTATCTGCTTTTTTGTTGTTTTTCTCTTTGCTGTAAAAGGATGGAAACCGGTGAAAGAGTTATGAGACTGCGAGGGCTGAGGCTCTCGAAGCCCGAAAGAATTATAGAACGCTGAGCGGAGCCGAAGCGTAAACTAAAAACTATTTCTATATGACATTAAAATATAAACTATTAACGCTTGTTTTCTTTGGGGTTTTAGGTCTTCAGGCACAAAACGACCAAAAACCTAAAATCGCAGTTGTTGGGATCGGCGGTGAAATCAGTACTTTCTCGCCCGATATCACGACGTATGAAGATTTTCCCATTTTACGAGGACAACAACTAATCGATAGCTATCCGTTTTTTAGACCTGATTCTAGTCTCACCGATAGGGCAAATTGGATTCCTATTCTAAATGGATATGCCTCTACAGGTGGAACTATCGAGTTTAAAGCGTATGAAAAGATTGTAAATGAGGCAATCGTTAAGTTGAAAGAAAATGCACCTTATGATGGGGTGTTTTTTGATATCCATGGGGCGATGATCGTTCAGGGAATGGATGACCCCGAAGGAGATTTTATCTCTCGTATTCGAGAAGCGTTAGGTACCGAAGTCTTGATTTCCACGACTATGGATCTCCACGGCAGCGTTCCGCGGCGACTCGCAAGAAATACCGATTTAATCACGGCTTTTAGAGAGGCTCCACATGATGATCGTTTTGAAACTAAAAAACGAGCACTTGTCAATTTGCTGAATAGAATTGAAGAAGGTAAAGGAAAACCAAAATACAAAGCTTGGATTCCTGTCCCCATCTTGTTACCGGGAGAGCAAACCAGTACCCGCGTTGAGCCGGCAAAGAGTTTATATGCCTTAATTCCGGAATTGGTAAACGGAGATAAAGTTATCGATATCGCCATTTGGATGTCTTATCCTTGGGCTGATAAGCCGGATAATCACGGAGTTGTCATGGCTTATGGCGATGATAAAGCTGCTGTGCAAAAGGCAGCTGAAACAATAGCTAATAGGTTTTGGGAAATTAGACATCAGTTTGACTTTGTCAATGAAACCGTATCTTTTGAAGAAGCCGTTGAACGCGCGTTAAAGAGTAATAAAAAACCATTTATTATCAGTGATATGGGCGATAACCCCGGCGCCGGTGGGTCGGGAGATATCACTTGGACGCTAAATGAACTTTTAAAGCGAAAAGAGTTCACCTCAAAAAATGGAAAATCATGGATTTATGGCGGGATAAAAGCCCCCAAATTTGTAGAGAAAGCGATACAAATTGGCGAAGGAGGTAAGATTGATGCCGAAGCCGGAGCAGAAATTGATGACCGTTATGCCGGCCCGGTTCGAATCAAAGGAAAAATCACTAAGATTTTTGAAGGAGAAGATGGGACAGAAGTGGTGATTAATATAGGTAATGGATATGCCGTTTTCTCTTCCGGGCGATTTACGTTTCACTATAAAAAGCAGTTTGAGAATCTGAATTTAGACCCGGAAAACGCTGATATCCTGATCGTAAAGCAAGGCTATTTGGTAAAAGAACTTTATGATATGCGTGGTGATTGGCTGATGGCTTTGACACCCGGCGGAGTAGATCAGGATTTAAAACGACTCGATTACTATCGAATTCGCCGTCCGATGTATCCGTTAAATGATTTTAAAAAAGAACCGAATCTAAAGGCAAAATTCATTCATTTGGCTGATGAGATCAAAAGATGATCTTTGAGTTATGAGTTTGCGAGGGCTGAGGCTCTCGAAGCCCAGGAATAAATTATTCGTACCTTACAATTTTTCAGAATGACAGGATATGAGGCAGAAGATTTAATTTGCAAAACGAACATTATACAACACTACATTATACAATTTACAATCAAAAAATATGTTTTCATTAAAAGATAAAAAAGCAGTAATAACAGGCGGCGGAAGCGGCATAGGAAGAGCGATTTCAGAGCTTTTTGGCGCTCAAGGAGCTGAAGTTCATATTTTGGAACTCAATGAAGCAAGTGGACAAGAAGTTGCCGATAAGATTAAAGAAAAAGGAGGTAAAGCAGAAGTTCACGCTTGCGATGTTTCCAATCAAAAGCAAGTAAAAGCCTTCTTCAACGCATTAGGCGCTTTTCATATTTTAATTAATAATGCAGGAATTGCCAATATTGGGACGGCCGAAAGTACAACCGAGGAAGAATTTGACAAAGTTCTCGCGGTTAATGTAAAAGGCGTTTACAACTGCTTGCATGCCGGAATTCCACAGTTAAAGAAATCGGGAAACGGCGTCATTTTAAACATGGCTTCCATCGCATCGCTGGTCGGTATTCCCGATCGCTTTGCTTATAGTATGGCCAAGGGAGCGGTCAAAACAATGACCATGAGCGTAGCACGTGATTATTTACAAGATCATATTCGTTGTAATTCTATTTCTCCGGCGCGGGTACATACCCCTTTTGTAGACGGATATTTGGAGAATAACTATCCCGATAATAAAGAAGAAATGTTTACTGCCTTATCTAAGACCCAGCCTATCGGCAGAATGGGAAAACCGGAAGAAATAGCAGCCTTGGCACTTTATTTATGCAGTGACGAGGCCGGATTTATAACCGGTTGTGACTATCCCATTGACGGTGGATTTACGACGTTGAATAATTAAGAGTTATGAGCTTTTAATTTTTAATTTTGAGTTATGAATGTTGGACGCTGAGCGTAGTCGAAGCGTAAATTTTGAGTTATTTTAAAGATAACCAAAACGGTCAACCCTATTTAGGGAAGCTCAGTTCATGAAAATTAAAGACTAAAAACTAAGCGCTAAAAACTAAAATAAGAGTTATGAGTTTTTAATTTTTAATTGTGAGTTATGGATTACATGGATCAACTAAAAACTAAGCACTAACCACTAAAAACTAAAAAATACCTATGAAATTAATCAAATTTGGAGAACCGGGAC
>JAJYSI010000476.1 GCA_021793635.1 Bacteroidota bacterium | reverse complement strand
ACCTAAACCTACTTTTAAATATATTTCTACTCCACTAGCTAAATTACAATCCAGGATTTATAAAGGTGTAGCATATAAATTCTTATCTGAGTTGAAGGAATCACCTTCTGATCGGCAATTATTAAAAACGTGGAGAAAAGGGCGATATGTAAGATTGTTACAAATAGCCTCTAACCCGGCTTTATTACTAAAGAACTCTCCGGAATTTCAAATTATGCCAATGGAACTTAAAGATATTTCATTAGAAGAAGGCATAAAATATTACCACAATTATGAAATACCATCTAAAATTGAAATAGCATTAAAATTAGCTAAACAAATTGTTGGGGATGGTTCTAAGATTATCATTTGGTCAAGTTTTGTTCATAACTTGGATATGTTAAAAAACTCATTAGTAAATTATAATCCGGTTGTTGTACATGGAGGAATTCCCAATGAGTCTGATGAAAAAAATGAATCTAATAGAGTTGAATTGATAGATCGATTCAAGTATGATGAATCTTGCAAAATTTTTATAGCAAATCCAGCAGCTTGCGCAGAGTCTATATCTTTACATAAAGTCTGCCATAATGCAATTTATTTGGATAGAACATTTAATTGTGCTCAATATTTACAATCCCTAGATAGAATTCATAGATTGGGGTTGGACAAGGCTGAAACTACAACTTATTATATACTTTTAGCGAGAGATTCTATTGATCAAATAATACATAAGAGATTAAAAGAGAAAGAGGGTAATCTTAAAAATCTAATTGAGGGAGACGGCTTAAGTAAAATTAATGGTTTTTGGAATGAGGATTTAGGAGAAGAAGAGTTTTTAGATTATGATCTAGTTGAAAAACATATTAAAGATTTATTCAAAGATGCAAAGAATTAACTTCATTGAAATTGCAAATCTTTGTTTCATTTTTGTTTATTATAAACAGACTAAATTTGTTTATAAAGAGTTACGAGAGATATTTTCAAAAAACCGAATTTTGAATTTGACTCAATCATTTGATGACATAATTCAAATCTGTGCTAGGTTACATTTAATTACACTCAAAAATGGATTAATAGAAATTAATGAAGGGGGATCGAAACTTGGATATATACACAAATCTTTAAGACCCAACATTGAGCTAAAAGTAAAAGAATATTTTATTAAAGAAATAATATTTAATCTGAGACTAAATGAATACTGTGCGGCAGCTTTTATTAATAAGTTTAAAGTAGATACATTAAGGAAAACATTTACTTATGAAAGACAAGATGTGGATAGTTTCGAAGAAACAAATTGGCTAATTAACTTACATAATTTAGGATTAATAGAGATTGAAGATAATACCGTATTTGTGAAACATGAATACCTAGAAATTACAAACATACTTTTAAGAAACTATCGATACAAAGATGAAGCAATAGACGATGATCAAGAATTAAGAAATAAAGTTGGTGAATTTGCTGAGCTCAGAGCTATTGATTTTGAAATGGACAGATTAAAAAAAAATGGATTTGAGGAATTATCTAAATTGGTACAAAGAATAAGCATTGTCGATAAATATGCTGGATATGACATCTTATCTTTTATAGGAAAAGGGAAGTTTCCTGAACAAAATATTTTTATTGAAGCAAAAGGAACGGTTGATGATAAAATAAAATTTATTTGGACAGAAAATGAGAGGTTTGTAGCGAAAGATTTAAAGAATAAATATTACATATATAGCTACTGGAATGTAAATTTGTCTAGTTCTACATTCTCAGGTCCACACATAATTAAAAATCCCTATACTACACTGAATGAATTTGAATATTCTATTGAACCAACTAAGCTGCGAATTGAAAAAAAAGATTTAAATACGAATTAATATTCCTCCATCAGCGACTTCAGCATCCGTTTATCAGGCTTAAAGAAACCAAATCCGTCTTTAATAGTTTTCGCGGTTATTGGGTATAATACTATTCCGTCCTTTTCTTCTTTAAAAAATACGTTTGTGCCGGCTTTAATGCCGTACTTTTTTCTAATTTCTGCCGGTATAGTTACTCTTCCGTTTGAGAATACTTTTCTTGTGTTCATAAAATAATTCTTCCTTAAATTAAAACTTCACTTCAGATAGCACAGAGCGGTAAGCCGCAATTAAAAATTAAAAATCGGAAACATCAAAAATATCTTGACACAAAAAGCAGAAATTTTAATTGCAGTATAACAGATTAACACAGAAAAAAATCTGTGTAATCTGTGGTGTTCATGTCTTTCTGTTTATTTCTTTGTCAACGCAATAGTGCCGTTGCCGAGGGTTAGATCAATGCTTCCGGCGCCGGTTCCGAGAGTTCCGGTTAGGTTCTTTCCGCTTGAGTGGCTTTCATTAAAGCTCAAGCCATTGGTTTTTACAATTCCGTTGGCAACTTTAGCTTTAACCTCGGCATTTGCAGTGCCGGGAATGCGTAAGAAAATAGATCCGTTGCCTACAGTAATTGACACATTGCAATTATCTTTAAGGTCAACTGCCGCTTTAACGGTTCCGTTGCCCAATGTTAACGTGAGATTTTTTGCCGGCGAATTAACATTAATATTCCCGTTGCCAAGGGTGAGGTTGTAGTTGAAATTATCCGGCAGTACGATCTCTAAATTAATTATATAGCTTCTGCCGTCGTCTTTGGGGTTATTGACTTTTATTTTTACTCCGCTGCCGGAAAGCGATGAGATTACATTTATGTCCGTTAAATGCGACTGCACGTCGCTGGTGCTCTCGCTGCTTTTTACTTCTTTTGTGATTTTGCAGTAAATGTCTTTTGCCGTATCAGATGAAGCTACGGAAATAATGCCGTTAGGATTTGATACAGTAAGTTCAGTCTGACCTGAAAGCGCGATTACTTTCGATTCATTTGACGATGAGCCGTACTTCCTTGAATTTAAAAGGAGCGAGCAGCCGGAAATAAAAATGAATAATGAGATTAACAAGAGATGCGGGATGAGTTTTTTCATAAGACCTCTTTAAGAATTAAAAGCTTTGTAACAAAATGTTAATAGAAAGAGAGAAAGTCAAGGAGAATGAGGAATGAAGAATGAGGAATGAAGAGAGCAGGGAAAAGTGAAGAGGTCAGGCTGACTTCTGACTTCCGACCTCTGATTTCTTATCTAACTTTAAACAGCAAAAATATTTTTTAGATT
>JAJYSI010000475.1 GCA_021793635.1 Bacteroidota bacterium | reverse complement strand
TCTGGTATTATTTATGGCATAAAAAGCACAATGGATAGCAATAACGTGGAATATATGATTAGTCGAAAATGAAAAGTAAAATGGCTCGACGTCAAAGAATTAGCATAATTAAATAATTGATTCTAAGCAATTAATTTTATAGCTTATTACGGTTTTTGGTTTTGATAATTAACAGCAAGGTACAAAAGTTAAAATTAGTAAAAGACTGAAACAGATGGAGCGTTATTCGAGATGTAAAACTTTTTAACTTCAATAATTATCACATTATTTAACTCTGAGGTATTATGAAATTTAGATTACTTTTAACAGTCATTTTTGGAATTTTATTTATATGTGTAACTCAAACTAAAGCACAATGGGTTAAAACTAATGATCCTTACGGCGATTTTACTCAGTGCTTTGCCGTCTCCGGCACGAATCTCTTTGCGGGGTCTAATGGTTCCGGTGTTTCTCTATCCAAGGACAACGGAACAAGCTGGACTGCAGTAGATTCCGGTTTGACGAGTAACCTTGTTACTGCTTTAGCCGTAAGCGGAACGAATCTTTTTGCAGGGACTATGGGAAACGGAATCTTTCTATCGACCGACAACGGCACAAGTTGGAGTGTGTTCGATTCCACCTTGATTTTTAATTACTTTAATCCATATATTAATTCTATAGCTGTCAGCGGGAATAATCTCCTTGTAGCGACTCGGAGCGACATATTTCTTGTCCCGAGCGACAGAACAAGTTTGAGTGCAATTAGTTCCGGCTTGATAGGCTATCAGGTCATGTCGCTTGCCGTAAGCGGAACGAATTTTTTTGCGGGGACTAACTTTGGAGTCTCCTTATCGACCGATAGCGGCACAAGCTGGATTCAGGTCGATTCCGGATTATCTACTAATACTGGTAATGATTATGTTTATGCTCTTGCTATCTATCCCAATGGCGCAGGCGGGACGAATCTCTTTGCTGCGCAAGGAATACACGGTCTCTTTCTTTCAACGAACAACGGCACAAGCTGGACGTCAGCCGATTCCGGTTTGACAAGCATCGATATTTTTTCGTTCGCAGTTAATGGTACTAATCTCTTTGTGGGAACTAGCGGAAGCGGTGTTTCCCTTTCTACAAATAACGGCGCAAGCTGGACGTCAGACAGTACTGGCTTGTCAAATAATTGGGGGTATAGTGATGCGAATGCGCTTATTGTCAGCGGCACTTATCTCTTTGCAGGGAATGATAGAGGCGTTTGGAGACGTCCGCTTTCGGAAATGATTACCGGTGTGAAAGAAGAACATAATAATTTACCGTCAAACTTCGCACTTGAACAGAATTATCCTAACCCATTTAATCCAACGACAACAATAAATTACTCCGTTTCTAAAACAAGTATGGCAACGATAAAGGTTTATGATATTCTGGGAAATGAGGTAGCAAGTCTGATGAATGAAGAAAAACCGGCGGGAAGGTATTCTGTTAATTTCAATGCAAGTAAACTTTCAAGCGGGGTTTATTTTTACAGAATGCAGGCTGGGAGTTTTGTGGAGACGAAGAAGTTAATGCTGATGAAATAGGATTTCATTTGAATTCTAAATTTTGAATTCTAAATGAAAGGCAATGAAATAGTCCAATAATGTAAGAATCATAATAGGACTACTATATTGGATTAAAACAGACTGAAGATTCCATTAATGGAGAAACATGTGAAAATCGATTCTGAGAGGGTATTTATTTATGAGTGAGGGGAAATATAGGGTAGGTAAGAAAATCGAAGCGCTATGAGGAAAAAGCAGGTCAAAACCTACGCTATTTCGTAGAATTTTTTAGGGTTGAATTATTGAAATGAGGTGCAATTCTTTTAATGTGCGAAGGCATCCATTTTTTAGAATGGGATTTATTTGAGGTCATTGGAGGAATTATTTCCGGAGGGTTCGGGAAATATTTGGATGGTTTTTAGACCGAAGGCGGAGGTGAGGAGTGTGAGTTTTTCCCGGGTTATGTTGTAAATGCCTTTGGCCTACCTATCGGCAGGTAAAAGTGGAATTCCAATAGCCAATCTGCGATGAACCAAAGGACTATAATTTGGGGTTCGAATCCCTACAGGTGCAGTCTGTGGTAAAGCAGTGTAGATTAAATGTTTACAAGGCTTTTCTGTTTTATCTAAGGGCGGAAGTATTAATTGCGAACTTTCAAATATGCACAGCAAATTCGATAGCGCCATTTCAGATTTCAAGAAATGATTTCAAAGTACTGCAACAGAAACTGTTGAATGTTATTTTTTTATGTAGGCGTTCAGACCAATTACCACATTTTTGCCGTCGATGACACATTTTGTGGGCATATTCCCGTGTGTAGTTGCTACTACTAATGTTTTTCCAGATGCACTGGGTGTTGGTTCTTGCAAATCAATAATGATGATGAGCTTGCCATTTTCAATTTTGACTTCCATGTAATTTATCTCCTATTTTATAATTCCAATATTTATTTGATTTGACCCAATGTTAAAGATAATATAATTTTCTAAAACTGGATAGTAATTTAAGATTGAAGAATCAAATTGTACTTTTAACTACTTTTCCAGAAATAATAAATTTAATCAACCAATAGGAAGAACTGACTTACCGTAAGTTTCATTAAGAACTTGAGCAAGTCCAGCGTATATTGCTGAAAATCCGCAAAGTATTCCTTCCCATCCGGCTATTTTTCCAATTATTCAGATTTACCAATTGAAAGATCTTTTAAATAATTACCATTTAAACGATGAACTTTATTTACACAAGACCTAAATTTTGTTTCAAGGTCATGACCTTCTTTTTCCAATTGTTCACTTACCTCTTTATCCATTGTATAGTAATCAACAGCATTTTTTGCTCCGGTAGTGACTACTATTGTTGAGCTGTGATCCCCGAATTCAACGGACCAAACATTATAGCTTACAGAGATATTATTTTTTTCGTAAAGCTTTTGAAAATCTGAAACTAATGACATAGCTTCGTGCTCTTTTCCTGGAATGATTTCGAAATAGTCAAAATGCATAAACTTTACTTCATCTTGTTTCAGGTATGGATTTTTAGCTTTATAAGAGTATTTACTTTTCTGCAGGATAATGCTGTGTTGGTGGTGAATAGTTCCTGTGTGAAGGCTTTCAGGTCCTGAGTCATTTCCTGGTGTTTAGCAGAC
>JAJYSI010000474.1 GCA_021793635.1 Bacteroidota bacterium | reverse complement strand
GGAAAGGGGTCATGCGTATCAACAATCCAAGGAATTTCAAGACTGGCATTTATAGTTGAGATCTGCAATGAGCATGAACGTCCCTTCATAATTTCACTTATGAATACGATTACAGCTCCAACACTATTATTCGGAATTATAAGCGGCGTATTAATTTCAATTACAAGTTACGAAACAGTTTTCCTGCTAAATTCGTTAATTGCTGCCGCAGCTTGTTTATGGATTTTGTTCAAATTGAAAGAACCAAGAAAAATTAAGCACGCAGAAGTATCAGCATAAAAAATCTTTATGCCTTTGCATTTTATATGACTTAAGTGTTATTTACGTCAGGCATAAAATTTCTTTGTGATATTATTGCTTGGGATTTATAAATGAATTTAAAGTCGAATAGAATATTGATTATCCTCTCAATAAGTATTTTTGTCTTTTGCTTTATTGCCTTGTTGGTTTCAAGCGGCTCAACTGCAAACATTGATGATCTTATTCTTTTATCATTCCGGCAAAATGGGAACACTTCAATTCCTGTCGGTCCGGCTTGGCTTATGGATTTTATGACCGATATTTCATCACTCGGAAGTGTTTCAATAATTGTTGCCGTTACTTTGTTTGTTTCCGGCTGCATGATTGTAAAAAAGAATTTTAATTTGTTATGGATAATTCTTTTTGCTGCCATCGGCGGTGGTCTGCTTGATTTATTATTAAAATATTTATTTGCAAGACCGCGACCGGAAATAGTTCCGCATCTTGTAAATGTTGAATCATGGAGCTTCCCTAGCGGGCACTCGGTGATGTCGGCTGTAATATATTTGTCGCTTGCTGTAATTTTTATCCCGGTTGATATGGATAGAAGTATTAAGAAATATATTTTGACATCTGCAGTTATAATTTCATTTCTGATCGGCGTGAGCAGAATTTATCTCGGTGTTCATTATCCGTCGGATGTTTTAGCAGGCTGGATGCTCGGGACTGCTTGGTGCTGCATTAGTATGTTACTGGCAGAAAGATTAACTAACAGAAAATTATCGGAGATAACTGATGGCTGATGATAAAAAGAAATTTCTGCCGAGCCTTATTATACCCCTCAGCTTTATTCTGCTTCTGTGGCTTATACAGCTTGCTCAGAACTTATTAAATGTTAATTTCGTTTTTCTCGGGCTTTATCCGAGAAGAATTTCCGGGTTAATCGGTATAATAACTGCGCCATTAATCCACGCCGGATTTGCTCATCTCTTTTCCAACACGCTTCCGCTTTTGTTTTTAGGTACCGGCATGATGTATTTCTATCCGGATTCAGCGCTTAAAATTTTCGGACTGGTATATTTTGTCCCGGGAATTTTTGTTTGGATCTTTGCCCGGTCTGCTTATCATATCGGTGCCAGCGGCATGGTTTACGGTTTAGTCTCATTCTTATTTTTCAGCGGAATTATCAGACGCGATACGCGTTCAATTGCGCTTGCTTTGATAGTTACCTTTCTTTACGGCAGCATTATCTGGGGCGTTCTTCCTATAAATAACGGAATATCCTGGGAATATCATTTGTTCGGTTCTCTTACCGGCATTGCGTGCGCATTTATTTATCGTAAATCCGATCCTTATAAAAAATACGATTGGGAAGACGAAGAAGATGAAGAAAATGGCAAACTTGAGATTTCACACGATAGAGATCTGCCGCTCGACTGAGTAAAATTGAATTGAGTAATGGAATAATGGTGAAGATTAGTTTTTATTACCCAGCATTTCACAACTCCAATATTCCAACACCGCAATTATCCGAACAGCTATGTTATCCTTTTTTTATCAATAGATGAAATGCTTTATGGGTTCGCCTTTCATTTCCAGTTCCGTCATTGCCTCTACTCCTATCTGCAAATGAAGTTTTGAAAACTTCTCGGTTACTTTTCTATCCGAAGCTTCAGTTTTTATTCCTTCAGGGATTAGCGGCATATCAGAAACCAGAAGAAGTGCACCGCGAGGAATTTGATTTACAAGTCCGACTATAAAAAGCGTTGCCGTCTCCATATCAATCCCGATAGTGTACAAAGTCTTTAAATATTTCCTGAAATTCTCATCCCACTCCCACACTCTTCTGTTGGTTGTATAAATAACACCGGTGCGGTATTCCTGCTTATGCTGAATTATTTTTTCCGAAACAAATTTATGAAGCTTGAAAGAAGGCATTGCAGGTACTTCCTTCGGAACATAATCATCGCTCGTACCTTCACCTCTAATTGCAGCAATGGGAAGAATAAAATGTCCTATCTCGGTAGAAGATTTTAATCCGCCGCATTTACCAAGAAACAGAACTCCCTTCGGCTTTTTGGCTACGAGTAAATCCATAATTGTAGCGGCGTTTGCGGAACCTATTCCAAAATTAATCAACGTCAATCCATTGGAGTTTGTTGCGGTTTGCATTGGTCTGCCTTCGCCTTTAATATCGCAGTCGAACTGTTCTGCGAAGTCGACAAGATAATTATCAAAGTTAGTGAGTAAAATATATTCGCCAAATTCATCCAGCTTAGTGCCGGTGTAACGGGGAAGCCAGTTTTTTGCGATCTCAAGCTTTGTCTTCAATTTGTTCTGAGCCTTTTTAAAATGATAAATCTAATATAGAAAAAATAAGATTATGGCAATCTCGTTTATGCAGCAGCTTTAATTTGATTTTTTTTATTAGATGCTTATGAACAATAGTCCTTTAGCACAAAGAAATTTTTGCGAATATCTTTCATCCTAAATTGAAAAAATAAAAGATTAATTGATTATGCTGTTAATGTTTTAAAGTTTGATGAAATAAATATTGTACGCGCTCTGAATAATAAACTGGAGGAAATTTTATATTGAATTGTAAGGAATGAGAAATAGATAGTGTATCAAAAAGTTTTTTAACCCACCCCTTCCCCTCCCAAGGGGGGGACAACTTAACTGTCGGGTTAGGTGGTAAGATATTAACTCAAACAAGCGACAATTAAATATCATCGTTTAAATATTGTATAAGGCAGAAAAGTTTTTCTTCTGCATATTTTATTCTGTACACTTAAATGAAAAATCGAATAATAAATCATGGCTGAGATAAAGCGAGGCTCCCCTCCACCGGAGGGGACAGGGGTGGGTTAATCAAATTCTCATAGGAATAATCATGTTAGTTCCTTATTTTGATCTCGTCA
>JAJYSI010000473.1 GCA_021793635.1 Bacteroidota bacterium | reverse complement strand
AAAATCGTATCATGCCAAAACAAGATAATTCTCATTTTTTAGCATTAAAAAACCCGCAAATGAAGATGGATTTTTAAAATAAACCCTCTTTTTCTCAACAAATATCACGATGGATTTGGATTTTAATTTCATTTTCCTTTTGTACCTTAGCCGTCTTAAAATTTAACACATGTTAGTAGTACACGAAATTCGAGAAAACAAGGAAAAATTTGTTGAAGCGCTTAGAAAACGCGGGTTGGATATGGCTTCAGTTTTGGATGAAATTCTCACAGCCGATGAAGAACGTCGTGCCGCTCAAGCAAAGCTGGATGAGATTTTGGCAGAAAGCAATCGCTATTCCAAAGAAATCGGAATCCTTTACAAATCGGGCGAAGTAGAGAAAGCCAACGAACTGAAACAAAAAAGTGCCGATTTAAAAGAATCGACCAAGTCGTTTTCAGAAAAAATGCAAGAGGCTTCCGAACGTCTTCAAGAGTTGCTGTACACCGTACCGAATATTCCACACAATTTGGTGCCGGCCGGAAAAGACGATTCCGACAATGAAGAAGTTTTCCGCAAAGGCGATATTCCCAAACTTCATGAAAATGCACTTCCGCATTGGGAATTGGCAAAAAAATATGATTTAATCGATTTTGAACTGGGAGCAAAAGTAACCGGCGCCGGTTTTCCGATTTATAAAGGAAAAGGAGCACGACTTCAGCGAGCCTTAATCACCTATTTTTTGGATAAAAACATCGCTGCAGGATACACCGAATATCAAGTGCCACTTTTGGTCAATGAAGCTTCCGGATACGGAACCGGGCAACTTCCGGATAAAGAAGGTCAAATGTATCACGTTGGTTTAGACGATCTTTATCTGATTCCGACGTCGGAAGTTCCGATTACCAATATGTTTCGTGACCAATTAATGAATCCGAGTGATTTTCCGATTAAATGTACCGGATATACACCTTGTTTCCGACGAGAAGCAGGAAGCTATGGCGCGCATGTTCGCGGATTAAATCGGTTGCATCAGTTTGATAAAGTGGAAATTGTTCGTGTGGAACATCCCGATAATTCGTATCAAGCCTTAGACACCATGGTGGATCACGTCAAAGAAATTTTGGCAGAACTGAAACTCCCTTATCGAATTCTAAGATTATGCGGAGGCGATTTAGGCTTTGCAGCTGCCATGACCTACGATTTTGAAGTGTTTTCAACTGCTCAAAATCGCTGGTTGGAAATTTCTTCGGTTTCGAATTTTGAAACTTTTCAAGCCAATCGGTTGAAATTACGATTCCGTGATGCAGACGGAAAGAATAAAATAGCACATACGCTAAACGGAAGTTCTTTAGCACTTCCACGTGTGTTGGCAGGAATTTTGGAGAATTATCAAACCGAAAACGGAATTGAAATTCCCGAAGTGCTGATTCCTTATTGCGGATTTGATCGAATCGATTAAAAAATGCATTTCGAACGCTCTTATCCTACTTATATAAGAGCGTTCGATTTTTCAAGATTTGGCTCACACATTTCTTGTCTTTTCTTAGATTCCGAATAATGGTATAAAGTCGGATTATTCAACAGCAATCAAACTCCTGAAATTGTCGCTCTACAAAAAACTTTTTAAACAAACATTTATTTATGGCCTTGCCACCGTTTTGCCGCGAGTGCTTTCGGTGATTTTAGTTCCGTTGTATGTTGAAGTTTTATTGCCCGAAGAATATGGAGTCTATGCCAGTTTGATGGCATTTCTTATTTTGGGAAATGTCTTGCTTTCCTACGGCATGGAAACTGCTTTTTTCAGATTTGTCACCAAAAAAGGATCGGATGTGCAAACCGTGCAATCCACCACTTTAACATCGCTCACCGTCTCTTCTTTGGCTTTTTTGGGAATTACGCTTTTGTTTAAAAATTCCATTGCTGAAGTCGCCGATTTCAAACCGGAATATGTCAGTTATGCACTTTGGATTCTGGCTTTGGATGCGCTCGTGGTATTGCCGTTTGTTTGGTATCGCGCCAATGAAAAACCGATGCGATATGCCGCCGTAAAAATTATTAATGTCTGTATTAATTTAGGTTTTAATCTGTTTTTCTTTCTTATTCTTCCAAAATGGGCAGTTTCTAACGATTTTTGGAACAATTTGTGGAATCCGGAAAATAAAGTGGCATATGTTTTTATTTCGAATTTGATAGCCAGCGGAATTACGCTACTGATGTTGCTGCCTTTATATTTTAAAATCGGATTCGGATTTAATAAAGTAATTTGGAAAAACATGATGCTCTATGCCATTCCGGTGTTGATTGCAGGAATTGCATTTAGCGTAAACGAAGCTTTTGACCGAATTCTATTAAAATATCTTCTTCCTCACGATGTTGCCGACACACAAATCGGACTATATTCTGCCTGTTATAAACTGGGAATGTTTATGACACTTTTTGTAACCGCTTTCCGACTTGGAATCGAACCTTTTTTCTTTAATCATTCCACTCAGAAAAACGCAAAAAACACTTATGCGGATATAACAAAATATTTTACCCTTTTCGGATGTTTGATTCTTTTGGTCGTGGTGATTTATATCGATTTATTTAAACGAATTCTGATTCCGAATTCACAATATTGGGAAGCGCTGACCATTGTTCCTTTAATTCTGTTGGCCAACTTGTTTTTAGGAATTTATCACAATCTTTCTGTTTGGTATAAAGTAACGGATCGAACAAAATACGGTGCGTTTATTTCCATTGTTGCCGCTGTAATCACTTTGGTTTTAAACTATATCCTGATTCCGCTTGTCGGATATATCGGTTCGGCAGTGGCCACATTGGTCGCGTATGGAACTATGATGGTGCTTTCGTATATTTATGGACGAAAATATTATGACGTTCCTTATCAAATTGTAAAAATTTCAGGTTTTTTAGGATTGGCTGTATTGTTCTCGGCACTTTCGTTCTATGTGTTTCGCGGTAATATCTTGATCGGATCTGCGTTATTACTTTTGTTCGTCGCGATCTTATTCTTTTCCGAAAAAAATCAATTGCAAAAAATGTTTAAAAAATAAATTCAATTTTCTCATGAAATCTCCCGATTCGATTACTATTAAAATCAGAAATAATTCCGACCACGCATTGCCGAATTATGAAACTTTGGCTTCTGCCGGAATGGATTTAAGAGCTTTTATTCCGTC
>JAJYSI010000472.1 GCA_021793635.1 Bacteroidota bacterium | reverse complement strand
TTTAACGTTTGGCGTTCCTACAAGTCCCGGAGTAACTAAAGGCAATGCTGCCGATACATTGATTGCCGATTACAATGACATAGATTCTGTAAAGAAGATAATCCAGCAAAATAAAAATGAAATTGCCGCAATAATAATTGAGCCGATTGCAGGCAATATGGGAGTGGTTCCAGCTGATAAAAATTTTCTGGAAGAATTAAGAAACATTTGCAGCGAAGAAAAAATAGTTTTGATCTTTGATGAAGTCATGACCGGCTTCCGCGTTGCAAAAGGCGGCGCAAAGGAACTATACGGAATTAAGCCTGATCTTTCTACATTCGGAAAGATTATCGGCGGCGGACTTCCGGTTGGTGCTTTCGGCGGTAAGAAAGAAATTATGGAAAAGATTGCACCAAGCGGTCCGGTTTATCAGGCTGGAACATTAAGCGGCAATCCTTTGGCTATGGCTGCAGGTTTTGCTGCGCTCAGTTACATTAAGAATAATCCGCATGTTTATAAATCTCTTGAAGAAAAATCTTCATATCTTGAAAAGGGATTTCGTGAAGCTTTAGCCGAAGTAAAGAAAAATTATGCCCTCAATAGAGTCGGTTCAATGATGACTTTATTCTTTATCGAAGGCGAAGTAAACAACTTTAAATCGGCTATAAAATCGGATACATCGCTTTACGGAAAGTTCTTTAGCGAGATGCTAAAGAGAGGAATTTATCTGGCACCGGCGCAATTTGAAGCAGCATTTGTGTCCACTGCACATACTAAGGACGACCTGGATAAAACAATTTTAAATTTTATTGTCTCTTTAAGAGCTATTCTTTAATAGGTTTATTCTCATCAAAAAAAATATTGGCAAAAGTTGTTTACACTTAAATTGATTTTTCCGATATTTGTCTCCGCAAATTGTTTTTTCATAAAAAATATTTAGGAGTAATAATGAAGAAAAATCTTACTTTTTTGATGGGCATAGCAGTTTTCGTGTTGTTTTTTGCCAACCCTGCTTTCTCTCAGTTTAGATTAAATCTTGGTCCATCTATTGGGACAAATTTTAATATTCACACAGGTTCCGATCTTCCGCAAAGCGGAAATGGTTTTGGACTTGTAATCGGCGGGCAAGCTGACATGAACTTTACACCAACTATTGGTTTGATGGCAAACATGCAGTTTTACGATAACAGAAGCGGTTCTTATACACAAACAAGTTCCAATCAGTATACTGATAATCAGACCGGCGCTCCTGTTACTTCCACTGTTACACAGGACAACTCTTCAAGCATTGCTTACTTTGCACTCGAAGCTTTATTCAAAGTCAATTTGAAGAATAACAATTTATTTTTCTTTGCCGGACCATCCGTTGGATTTAATGTAGAAGGATCATACGATCAAACAACCACCGAAACTTTTCCTGCAGGTTACCAAAATAATAACACATCAAATTCAAGCAAGGGTTCTCTACAAAATATGAATGCCCGCTTTGAGTTAAAGTTCGGAGGCGGTTATGATATTCCAACCTCTGCCGGTATGTTCATTACTCCTCAAGTTTCTTTCGGTTACGGCTTGACTAATGTCGTACAGGATGTAAACTGGAAGATACTTACTATTCAGGCTTTAGTTACTGTTAAATTTAACGTAATATAAAATTTAGATTTAGAAATTTATCTTCTAAAAAAAATTTTTAGAAATCCGGGTACCTTGATTTATTTTAATTACGGTACCCGGAAAATATTTCCTCATCTCACAACTAAATCAGATTAAACTTTACACCAGCCAATAATTGGAAAGTCATAATTTTCCATTTTACATCTTTTACAACATCTGTTAATCCATAACCAAAGGTTAGCTGCGGCGAAATTATAATAAATTTAGTAACCGGGATATCGTACCCAGCTCCGGTTTTAAGTTCAAATCTTACCTGAGTATCTTTAATTGTTGCTTTTGATGTTTTAGAAGTATAATTGTAAGCCGGTAGACTTATTGTAGATTCCGCCTGGCTTTGAATATTGAAACCTACAACCGGTCCGAATACAAAGAAGAAATTATCGTTGGGAATCTGCAGTTTGAATAACGATTCTAATTGGAAATATGCAAGACTGCCGCTGACATCTACAGTGTAATTTCCATAATACGGGTCACTGCCGGATTCGGTGTAGGAACCGCTTCTATTATCATAAAAAGATATGCCGCCAATTAAGCCAATGGTCGGAGTAAAGTTCATATCTGCATATCCTCCGAACGCAATTCCAAATCCATTTCCTGATTCAATGTCCGAACCAGAATGCAAGTTAAAATTCATACCCAACGCAGGCCCAACCTTAAGCCTGAATTGCGAATAGCTTGTTGTTTGAATTGCGAGAACAAAAACGAGAGAAACGAAAACAGAAACAATCTTTTTCATAGCGCCTGCCTCCGAAATAATTTGTTTATAATTAGTTTATTATGAGACCCCCTAACTAAATAACAGAAGAGAAAAAATTATCCATACATATAATAATGACTCTCTTTTTATTTGTCAAGCCTTACATATTTAAATCTTTAATTTTATTTTTGCGCCCTATTTTGAGATTTTATTTGATGAGGGCAATATCAATGGGCTGGAATGTTACAGTTAATATTATAGTTTAATCACACTGATTCTTTTTATTATGGTCTAATTTACCCCCTCATTTCCCGAATTCTGAACAATTCAAATTTAAAAGAAGGTATTTATGAAATATGTTAGTCGAGAATATGTGCTTAGGATATTGATATTATTAATTATCCCGTTAACTGTATTTGGTTTTAATACTCAGCAAAACAATTCCGGGATTATTAAGAACGGAAATCTTTTATATTTATCGCATACATTAGTCATCAAGTTAAAAAGCTCTTCTGCCGGTACAATGCTCAAAGCACAAAATGTAACCGCGCAGTTAAACAAGTCTTTCAGTCAATTCAAGTTTACATCCGCAAAAAATATTTTCGGAAGCAGCCCTGCTGAAATTAAATTCGGTTTGAACAGAATGATGCTTGTTCGTTACACCGGCAGTGAAGACCCGCTTTATGCTTCTGCTAAATTAAGAGGATTAAGCTATATAGAATGGGCGGAACCGCAATATGTTAGACGGGTTACCGTTGTTCCAAACGATCCAAGCTTATCATCGGAATATAATCTTGCTCTTATTCAAGCTGAAAGATCGG
>JAJYSI010000018.1:4793-17465 GCA_021793635.1 Bacteroidota bacterium | reverse complement strand
GATCTTTAACGGCATAAGTTATTTTGAAAACGGAATTCTTCGTAATAACCGCTTTCAAAATCTTTTAGATTTGAATAATCTTCAGTCTGAGCTTATCGATTCAATCGAAGTAATTCCATTACCGCGCGGGTTTTTATATGGAACTATTAATAATCCTGTTTCTGTAAATTTTCTTGCAAGAGATTTCATTACTCCAAAGCCTTATTCAAGAATTAAATATTATCAAGGACCTTCCGGCGAGGCAATGCTGGATGTTATGTTCAATGAAATGGCTTTTAATAAATTCAACTTCACTCTGGATGTTACCAACAGAAAGCTTGACAGCACGTTTACAAATACTGCTTACAGCATTTGGCAGGTTACCACAGGATTGAAATATTTTTTATCTGACAATATAAATTTGATCGGAACTTATTCATTCACCAAATCTTTAGTCGGACTGAACGGCGGAGTAAATATCGACAGTGCGGCAAAATTAACTTCCGACATAAATTCATTACTTTATGATCAGCAATTGGCGCCTGTAAATTTCAATTCTCAAAATCAAGGTTACAAAAATCATTTATTTAACTTAAGGATGCTTGCGAAATTTTGGAACGAATCATTTACGGATTTTAATCTCTACTATAATTTTAATTACACTGAACTGAACCAGTATGTTGATTCTTCTTTTTACAAAACTGTAAATAAAGAAAAGGTTTTTGGAGCTTCTCTCCGGCAGGATTTTAGAAAAGATATTTTTGACTTTAGTTTAATTGGAAATTATGAGTCGGGTAATTTGAAATATTATTCTCTTACGAATAGCTCCTTTAATTATTATCCTGTTAATTACCATAACGCCTCATTATCGGCGGTTGCATCGACTTATTTTTTTGACAGCACACTGATTCCCTCTGTTTATTATAAGATTACAAGCCTGTCAGGCAACGATTTTCTTCCGCAAATTAACGGCACGTTTGGTGTTATAAACGGAACATTCAGTGGAATGGGTGCTGACTTAACTTATAAAACTTCGGACCTGTTTAAATTTTATCTAGGTTATTCAAGCTTTAAAACAGGAAAACAGTTTGCTTATTCGCAAAATTGGGAAGCGGGATTAACGGCAAATTCAGATATTATTTTTGCAGACATAAAATTGTTCAGGCAAACAGATACACATTGGATTTGGTCAAGCGCCATGTCACCAGCTATTGTTATTTATAATCCCGATTTGATGGGCTTTGGAGCGCGTCTGAACTTTGCTTTTTGGAAAATTCTTCTGGAAACAAACACATCAATTTACGCAGCTACTAATTTATCAAATCTTCCGTTGTATTTGCCTAAACTAAATTTTACAGGCGGGATTTATTATAAAAACATTTTGTTCAAAGAAAACCTTAATTTGAAAACAGGTTTTGTCTTCTATTATACCGGTCAAAGAAATTCATTTGCGGGAGAATTGAATCCGGTTTACAAGATTGATTTTACTGCCGTCGGTCTAATTCAAAAAGTCGCTTATGTTTATTTCACATGGGAAAACTTAACCGACAACCAATACTATATTATCCCCTATTACCCGATGCTGCCGAGAAATATACGCTTCGGCATTGCTTGGGAGTTGTTCAATTAAAATTACAACTAAGTTTCTTAATCGTAATCTTTCTCTTAATCTAAATCAGATTGAGACCGAGAAAGATTAAGATTGCGATTAAGAGTAAGAATACCCAACACCTTTAGAGACTCAATCTCTCTTTGAACTTAATAGCCTGTCTTCGCGAGACTTCAATTTTATTACCGCCTTTAAGCTTTACGAGCAAGCCGCCGTTAAGCCACGGCTCGATGCTTTCAATCCATTTCAAATTTATTATATGCTTTCGGTTGGCTCTGAAAAACGTTTTGCTGTCCAGACGTTCATCAAGATAATTTAATGTGCGAAGGATGAGAGGCTTGTTCTCATCAAAATAAAGACGAACATAATTTCCTTCCGATTCAAAAAGACGAACGTTGACCAGCTTTACAAACCAGCATCTCTCGCCGTCTTTAACAAAGACCTGGTCATTTTCTTTTAGTACCGGAGAATCTGATTCCTGAAATGACGCTTTCTTTTCTCTCTCAATTATTTTCTTTATAGTGTCTTCCAATCGCTTCGGCTCAATGGGTTTAAGCAGATAATCCATTGCATTATATTCGAAAGCTTTTAATGCATATTCATCGTATGCAGTGGTAAATACAACAGTCGGCACGCTGTCTAATTCTTCCAAAAGCTGGAAGCCGTTTTTGCCGGGCATTTGAATGTCGAGGAAAATAATTTCCGGATTAAGCTCGGTAATTTTATTCAGAGCGTCCTCAACATTTACGGCTTCGCCGACTACATTAACTTCTTTGTAAGGTGATAAAAGCCTGCGCAGTTCTACGCGTGCAAGTCTTTCATCGTCAATTATTAAAGCTTTCATTTTTTACACCTCCTGTGGGAATTACTATTTCTGCTAAAACTTCATTCTCGGTTTTGTTGATAATCGAAAAGGACGCCTGCTCTCCGTAAAGAAGATGCAGCCGGTGTTTCGTGTTGCTTATTCCAAAGCCGCTTGATTTCTGAAGCGCCTCGCTGCTCATCTGCCCGTTGTTTTTGATTTTAATTGTTAAGATTGAATTCTGTACTTCGGACTTGATATCAATCTCTCCGCCTTCAGTTCTCTTTGAGATACCGTGCTTTATCCCGTTCTCAACAAGTGTCTGAACCATCATCGGAGGAATTTCAACCTTTAATGATTTCGGATCCAGGTCAATCTTATATTTTAATCTTTCTTCAAATCGGATTGTCTCTAATTCAAGATAATCTGATACAGTCTGCATTTCTTTATCGAGAGGAACTGTTTCAATTCTTTCCATCGTTAAAGAATATCTAAGAATGTTTGAAAGCTTTGTAACAGCGGTTTGAGCGCCTTTAGGATCAACTCCTATTAAAGCACGGATGCTGTTAAGAGCGTTAAACATAAAATGCGGATTAAGCTGAGACTTAAGTGTCTTAAGCTCAAAATCTTTTACAGCCGCCTCCCATATTAAAGATTCAATCTGCGCCTGCCTGTAGTTTTCAAAATAATGAACGGCAAAATAAATTAATGTCCAAAGAAGTACCGTAGAACTTAGGCGAAACATATCTGCCAGAAAAAATGCAACTCTAAAATGGACAAGCTTAAAGCTGCCAATACCAATATTAATTACGGTATAAAGGAAGAGAAGCATCGCTCCCATAATTACACTTGAAATTAATATGCGGGGTATAATCTTTTTTAACGGAAGACTCAGCCATCCGTTTTTTTTAATGATGTCTCTAAAGAAATGAGTAATCGAAATTCCGCAGAAGCAAAGGTAAAGGAGTTCGATTGTTCTTTCCCAGGAAAAATAATCGAACGAAGCGCTTACAATTATATTTACAATTGCAAATACCGACCATCCGGAAATTTGACTTATCCAATAAGCTTTTTTTCTGTTCATCCGGCTTATTTGTTCTGTTTGCCCTGGGAAATTCGAAACACTGGAAACATCGGCATTTTTAATATGAAATTTATTCGTCCTCATTAAATATAATCGTATCTTAACTAAAAGAAAATCACCGGCATAAAAAACTTTATCTTATCAAACCTTTAAAAACTTCAATTCCCCCTTGATTATGAGGGGGAATCGAAGTTGAGAGAGAGAATCCCGTAATACGGGATGTTTCAGTTAACCTAAATAGACGCAATTGTCTTTTCGTTGATTCAAATTTATAGCAATTGGAAATGAACGGCGTTATAATTTTTTTTAATGGTAATAGGAGATGATAAACGGAAAAGAATAGATGAATTGTTGCCGGAAGTCAGAGTTCAAAGGTTAACTAACCTCCGAACTCCAATTTCTTTTTCATATTGAAAAACACCTTTATGACGAGAATAATATTCTCTTTGCGCTTTGCCCTTAAAGACTTCTAATATCATTATAGATTATAAATGCCATCAGCAGAAGCAGAATGACAAAGCCGGCATTCTGGATAGCAATTTTTACTTTGATTGGAATTTCTCTCCTGGTAATTCCTTCAATTAAAATCATAACCAAATGACCGCCGTCCAGTACCGGGAATGGGAAAATATTAATCAACGCCAAACTTAAGCTAAGCAAAGCGAGAAAATATAGAAAACTTACAATTCCGTTGTCCGCCGATTTAACAGCATATTGAGCAATTTTAATCGGACCGCCGAAAGCTTTTCCAAAAGCAATTTGCCCTTTGATTACTTTACTCGCCATGCTTATAGTTAAATCGGTCATTCTTACTATATCTTTCCAGCCATAAGCAAAAGATTCGAAGAATCCGTAAGTCTCAAAAACAACCGGACCGGTAAAAGCGTCTCCAAGTCCTACTCCAATCATCCCGTTTAGACCAGGAGTAACTGCAAGATTAACCGTATCCTTATCCCTTAAAACTTGAATAGGAATAGTAATACCTTTATGACTTTTAATGATTTCCGTAGCCTGTTTGCTGTTATACAATGGAATATTATTAAGTGAAAGCAGAATATCTCCGTCTTTAATACCGGCTTTACTTGCAGGTGAATTTTTAAGTACTTCGCTTATTAAAGGTTTAACTCCCGCTGGAAGCAGGAAGGAATCTATCTTATCGCTTGCCGGGGCTTTGCCGCGCGGAATTATTATTGTTTTATCTATACCTTGATGCTGCACTTTTACAGAAAGATTCTGTCCGATGGAACCAAGAATAATATCGGATCTTACATCTTCCCAGCTATTAACTTTTTTACCGTTAATGGATAAAATTTTATCATTGGTTTGAAAGCCTAACGAATCAGCAGCGCTTTTAGGTTCAACGTAGCCTATTGTTGTTGTTTTTGTAAATTCTCTTCCATGGAAGAAGTTCATTCCCCAGAAGACAAAAAGTGTTAGCAGAAAATTCATAAACACACCGGCAGAGATAACAATAAGCTTTTGCCAGGTTGGTCTTGCGCGGAACTCGTAAGGCTGCGGCTCTTTATCGGCAAAGTCGGTATCGAAGCTTTCATCAACCATACCGGCAATTTTAACATAGCCGCCTAACGGCAGCAGACTTAGCCTGTAATCGGTGTTTCCCTGCCCATCAAAATCTTCAGGCAAATCTCCAAAAGTAAAGCCCGTTATTCTATTCCATCCAAACAATCTCTTGCCGAATCCGATAGCAAAAACTTCGGCTCTCATTCCGCACAGCTTTGCAGCGGCAAAATGTCCGAACTCATGTATAAAAACTAAAATTCCAATAGTAATTGCAAAATAAATTATATAATCCATTAAATGGGTTTCTCCAATAATTCTTTAATTAAATCATTCACACAAATATACCTTCGCGCTGTATGTTCCGATAAAGCTGGATTGAGCCATTTTTATATTCATCAATATCGGCTACTTTGGCAGAAATAAATTTTTTATGTTCAAGCTGTATTGGATATAATAAATCTATAACTGTTCGTATTTCATAAAAATAATCAAAAAGCTTTTGCAGCAATATCAATAAGTCAACATCACTTCCCTCACTGGCTTCATTACGCGCAGTAGAGCCGAATAGTATTAAGCTCTTGAATTTATCTCCATAAGTTTTCTGTAATACTATTTTGCATTCTCTCAACAATTCTTCCATAAGACTCAGCTAAGTTGTGTTACGAATTCTCTCGTTTTCTTATCGCATTCAAAAATAGTAAAGATGTCCGGCGCTTTATGATTCTCAATTTTCTCCAGGGCTTTGTAAATCAATTTAGGAATATTTGAAAACTTAATCATACCTTTCAAGAATTTGTCGACTGCAATTTCATTAGCAGCATTCATAATGCAGGGAGCGGTTCCGCCGGCATCAAGAGCATTGTAAGCTAGCTTCAGGCATTCGAACTTTTCCATATCCGGCTGAAAAAATGTTAAGCTGCCAATTTTTGCAAGATCAGTCCTTGGATTATTATTCGCCAATCTTGCCGGATAAGTTAAAGCATATTGAATCGGCAGTTTCATATCCGGCAAGCCAAGCTGAGCCTTAATCGAGCCGTCAACATACTGCACCATAGAATGTATAATTGACTGCGGATGAACCAGCACATCAATTTTTTCCTTTTCAATTCCAAAGAGCCAGCGTGCTTCAATTATCTCAAGTCCTTTATTCATCATCGAAGCCGAATCGATTGTAATTTTATTACCCATCTTCCAGTTAGGATGATTCAGCGCTTCCTTAACAGTAACATTTGCAAGAGCTTCTTTACTTTTGTTAAGAAAAGGTCCGCCGGATGCAGTTAATATAATTTTCTCAACACTGTTTTTATCTTCTCCTTCCAAACACTGGAAAATAGCGCTGTGTTCGGAATCGATTGGAAGCAGCTTTGCATTATGCTTTTTGCAAAGATTCGTTACAAGCTCACCGGCAACTACAAGAGTTTCTTTGTTGGCAAGAGTAATTATCTTTCCGCGCTTAATTGCTTCGAGTGTTGGCGCCAAGCCGCAGAAGCCGACCATTGCACCGACAAAAATATCATAATCAAGATTCTTTGCGGCATCAATAAGTCCTTGTTCGCCGACAAGAACTTCACACTTTCCGTTTATTTTTCTTTCAATCTCACGCCCAAGCTTCTCATCTTTTACAACAACAGCTTTAGGATTGAATTCATGAATCTGAGGTTCAAGCAAATCAATCTTTGTATTGATTGTAAGTGCTGTTATTTCAAACTCGCCGGGAAAATTTCGGATTACATTTAAAGTGTTAATCCCTATTGAACCTGTAGAACCTAATATTAAAACTTTTTTCATATTGTTTTTTAACTCAGGCTCAAAAGTAAAGAAGAATGGCTTCTTTATCAATGTAAAATAGACTAAATGCTGCCATTCCTTTTGTCTTAAAAATCATATTTGCAGTTTTAAGTTAAAGCTCTCGCTAAAAAATTAAATTAAATATCACATTCTTTCTTGATACAGACAACTTACAACTGTATAATTGCTTCACAACACAATCACTTACGGCAATTAAAAACCGAATCCATTAATTTAGATTAGGTTTCTTCATTTTGGTTTCATTTCATTTTTAAGTAATCATTTTTGGGAGTTCTATGAGGATTTATAAATATATTTTTATGATTATTCTAACCTTACTTTTTATTAAGGAAGATTTTGCTCTTCCGAGATTTGCTTTAAGAATGGGAGCTACCTGCGCCGACTGCCATATCAATCCGACCGGCGGCGCAATGCGTAACCGCGGCGGCTGGCATTACGGCTTGCGCGTCCTTCCGATTTATTCTCCGCATGAAAGCGACAGAAATTTATTAATGGATGATAGAATAGGAAAAAATATTGAGTTCGGTTTTGATTACCGCACTCAATACATTTATTCGCAGGCTTTCAACGCAACTACTTTCCAGAAAATGCAAGGCTCGCTTTATTTAAATGCCAGGATAATGGACAGCATCGACATCTATTCGGATTATGATGTTCTTAATTCTTATTGGGAAGGCTACGCAATTGCTCACATCCTTCCCAACAGAAGCTACATTAAAGCCGGAACATTTGTGCCGGACTTTGGTGTTATGCTTGATGATCATACCGCTTACACCCGCGGCGGAGATTTAGGATATTTATTCGCAACCAATACCCGACAGGGATTAATTTACGATCCTCGCTACAACATTACCGGCGCTGAAGTAGGATGGAATATTTCGGACTTCGGGTTATTTACTGCAAGCGTGGGAAGCCCGATTTCATTAAGCTTTGGAACTGATCCAACTTATACTGCAAGCATTCATTTTTATCCGGTAATTGCGAACAAGGTTGCTGTAATGGTTGGAGGCTCATACACAAACTTTAAGGGTCCGCTTATTTACACTCAAGTTCCATCGGAACATAAAGTAAATATGTACGGAGGATTTTTAGGTTTCGGAGTCGGGCAATTTACTTTGATAGGCGAATACGATATTGCGAAAGATTATATTTTAACCGGCACAACTTCCAGTGCGCAAATGGTTGAAGCGTCTTATGTTTTATTTAAAGGATTGGAAGCAGTTCTGCGTTACGATAGGTTTGACCCGAACACCGCGGTAAGCTATGACGCTGTTTCAAGATTAGTTGCAGGCTTCAGCTTCTATCCATTCAGTTTTGTTGAGCTGATACCCGAATACAGATTTCAATTTCAGGAAGTGCCGCCGGGACAGACCGCACCGAAAAATGACTCTGCACTTTTGCAATTCCACTTCTATTATTAAAAAAATCTTCTGTGAAGCTCACTTTACTGGTGAGCTTCATTTAATTCCAAATCAGCTGAACGCCGGGCTGTGATCGCATCTCACATAAATAATGCAGCATAATGCCCGGAAGAGTCTGCATTGCAAAAAAATGTGATAGCATCTCAATAAAATGAGTTAGCACCTTGATAAAATGTGATAGCATGTTAAAAAATGTGATAGCGCCTCAATAAAATGGGTTAGCATCTTCATAAAATGTGATAGCATCTCAATAAAATGAATTAGCATCTTCATAAAACGTGATAGCATCTCAATCAAATAAATTAGCATCTTAAACAAATGTGATAGCGCCTCACAAAAATGAGTTAGCATCTCAATAAAACGAGTTAGCATAATATAAAAATGGTTTAGCATCTTATAAAAATAGGTTAGCATATTTCCGGAACGCGCAGGCGCCGCACAGAAAAATGTTTGCATAGTACAGAAATCATTCATCATAAAATGGATAAAGAAAAGGAGACACAAGAAACTTACAAATGAAATATAAAGGCGGCATCTTAATTTCAAATTGTTAATAGACAGCGTTAGTTATAATAATACCATCTTTAATTTTTTAAAATCTTTTCTTCACAACAAACTTTTATTCACCCCAAGCATCTATTTAAATAGGAGGAAAAATATTTTATGAAGCTGCAATACATTTTAGCTTTACTGTTGACTGCTTTTTTAGCGGCACAAGCTTCCTGTCAATCTAATGAAGATGGGGGCATCAAGAAAATAAAGGCATTGATGATTGATGGGAAATACCGGAACGCAATAGATGAGCTGAATTCAATTATCTTAAAAGATTCTGCGGATACAGAAGCATTATATTATCTCGGATTAAATTACCAAGCGCTCTCTGATTTTTATAAAGCAGCTTCAGTTCTTCAAAAGGCAGTTGAATACAAACCGTATGATACCAGGCTATTGTATTCGCTTGGCGATAATTATTTTTCTTCAGGATTAATAAATCAGGCAGATACTGTTTTATCAAAGGCTTTTTCATTAGATTCCACCGGTAATGAAGTTCAAATTTTGCTGGGAAAGGTTTTAATGAACAAACAAAAGTGGAATAAAGCAGCATCAATTTATCTTAAGCTGATTGACGAAGATTCTTCCAACAGTTATTTCTATGAGAAAGAAGCAAAATGCCAGTCGGAGCTTGATAATATTGAACCGGCGATTACATATTATTCAAGGGCAAATCTTCTAAATCCCAAAAACATAAATACATCACTTGAACTAAGCTACCTGCTTTATTTACAGAAGCAATATGATACTGCGATTAAAGTTGTTAACGATGGTTTGAAATACTACCGATTTAAACCGAGCCTTTATAAAAGGAAAGCAGATATTTATATGAAGATGGAGGACTATGCCGGTGCGGTTTCCAATTATTATTTTGCTTTTGCTAATGGAGATTCAAGTGCGGAAAATCTAAAAAATATAGGAATCAGTCTTTACTGGGAAGGACAAAAGGATAATACTTTAGATGAACTCCAATCTGCGGTAAACTTCCTGGAACATTCAGCCGAAAAGAATAATAAAGATGCTGTTACATTTTTTTATCTCGGTGCTTTGTATAAAAATTTTAAGGAATACAAAAAATCTCTGGATAATTTTATGCATGCTTCCGATCTGCTGAAGGATTCGTTTCTTGAAAATACTTATGTTCAAATAGGTGCAGTATATCAGCTTGAAAATAAATACAAAGATGCGCTGGATTATTATCAGGATGCGCTGCGGGAGAATCCTTCGGATAAATCTACGTTGTTCTACATCGGAAATTCTTACGACAAGCTGAAGCAAAAAAGAATGGCGGTTTACTATTTCAAGAAATTCATAAAAGAAGACCCTAACGGCGATAAGAAACTGCTTGGCTTTGCCAGCGGAAGATTAGAAGCATTAAAATGAACAAGACGATAACGATAATCGATTTTACTCTGCTCTACAATCTTTACAAAAGACCGTTGTACAACTATGTATGGAAGATGCTTAGCGATAAATCGGTTACGGAAGATATTGTTCAAAATGTTTTCTTGAAGTTCTATGAGAGCGTTGCGGTTATTAAGCAGAGCAGTAATCCTTCGGCGTGGCTGTTTACAACCGCAAGGAATGAAGTTTACGGATTTCTAAGAAAGAAAAAAATAAGAAGTGAAAATCTAATCGACGATGACTTCGATTATACTTCGGCTGAAAGTACAAATGATGACGTAGAGGAAACGGAAATTAAGGAATTAATTGAAAAGGAAATTGAAAGCATGAACGAAGAGACGAAAGAGATTTTTATTCTCCGGCATTACTCGGAGCTGAGCTACAAAGAGATTTCAAATGTGCTCGGGCTTGATGAGAGCATTGTTAAGGGAAGATTATTTAGAGCAAGACAAACTTTGGTCGACAAGATTTCAAAATTAGTGAGGTAAAAAATGAGCTGCGATAAGAACAAAGAGATGATTCAGCTTTATGCCGATGGCGGGCTTGATAAAAACAGAGAGGCAGCCTTGTTTACGCATCTTTCGGAGTGTGAAGAATGCAGGTTGTTCTTCAAGACATTGAACACAGTAAATTCAAACATTCTGAAAGAAGAATTTCCGCATGAACTGGAAACACGGATATTCGATTCCATTTCTTCAAAAGAATTAAGGAAAGAAAGTAGGCTGTTTAGGAATGTTTTTGTACGTGCTGTTTCTTATGCGGTGATGTTATTTCTTATTGCTGCAAGTATTATTCTTTACATGCAGGCAATGGAATATAAAACCGAAGTATCAAACATGAGCAGGCAGATACAAACCCAGGCGCAGACAATAGACCTTCTTTACAACACGCTGCCGCCGACAGTTGTGCATGCACAGTATGAACATGAAATAATTGTAAGAGCAAAAATGTGAGGTGTAAAATGAACTTCTTAAAAATAAGTCTAACGTTGGTTTTAATGGGGGTGATTTTGTTTGGGTGCAAAGCAAAGCATGAAATAGAAATTGTGCCGGATTTAAATACTATTTATTATTCTCAAGGTCAGGTTGACGATCCAGTCAATATAAATCCTGCTGCAGATAAATTGCAGAAGGAAGATATTTTAAGTTCAATAAAATCCATCATTGATCCTAAACCCAAAGCACCGGTAACATATTCTTTAAGAGTTGGAATATATATAAATGAAAATGGTACTATTGATAAGATAAAAGATTTGGGAAGTAAAATCTTTTTTAATGATTCATTAGTAAAGATAAATAGACAAGAAACAATCGATAAGTTATTAAACGCCTTCGCTGCAAAAATGACTGATTGGAAATTTAAACCAGCTATAAAAAATGGGGTACCTGTTAAAAGCAGAGCTGAACTCGACTTAGACTATACAGCAAATCCCAACGGAAGTAATGTTAACAACCTCGAGAATTTTGATGTTTCCGAACCGGGGATGAATGATTTTATTGAAGTAGATAAAATGCCTATGGTAAAAACTGCTGCAACTCCAAAATATCCTGAACAGGCAAAGCGTGCCGGTGCCGAGGGAACAGCTTATGTAAAACTTTTGGTAAATACAGATGGAATTCCAACTAAAGCCGTGGTAATTAAAAGCGACAATGAAGTATTCAATCAGCCGTCGATAGACGCGGCAATGAAGTTTACGTTTACTCCGGCAATAAAAGATAATAGACCGGTTGCGGTATGGGTTGTAATTCCGTTCAAGTACAAGTTGGGCGGAGAGCAAGGAAGCATGATGAAACATAAAGAGCTGTCGAAACTAAATTCTAAGAAAAAATAGAAGGAAGCATTTTTATTCTAACCAAAATGACAGATGGTGATAATAATTCTAGGAATACGTATATTATCTGAAACTTTAAGGAGTTAATATGTTGAAAAGCCTTCGTAAAAAAATGGTCGTTGATGAAGATGGTCGTATTGCAATAAATTCACCTGAGCTTCACCGTGGTGATAAAGTAGAGGTAATCGTACTAGTTAATCCGGAAGAAGATGAAACTGAATATTTGCTTTCTACCGAGGCAAACCGATTGCACTTAAGAGAAGCGTTGCAGCAATTAGATAATAAGAAAAATTATATTTACATAGACCCTGGAAAATTATGAGAAGGATTGCTTTTGTTCCGGCAGCCTTCGAGGATTTTAATGAATGGTCAACCATTGATAAAAAAATTTATTCTAAGATAGTTGATTTGATAAGGGATATTCAGCGCGAACCTTTTAAAGGGCTCGGCAAGCCTGAAGTTCTAAAGCATGAGCTAAAGGGATTATGGTCAAGAAGAATAACAGATATACACCGCCTGGTTTACGATATTACAGAGGAAGAAATTGTAATCATTTCATGTAAATTCCATTATTGATAACGCAACTATCTGAATGAAAAATATACAAGTTCATTCATCAAAATTATTTGGCAGAAAATAAAAAACGCTGTGTTTTCATGG